>CAZWMB010000005.1:0-47618 GCA_964634635.1 uncultured Lachnospiraceae bacterium | reverse complement strand
TTTGGGAGTGGAGTGTCAAATTGGAAAGTATATCCTTAGCCTCGGCGATATATTTTTTGTTGAAAAAACTGTACAAACAGGCGTGGATATGATATAATTGTTATATAATTAACGAGGAAGTGCAGATATGAGCGATAACGCAAAAAAGGTACCGTCGGTTGTTATAAATCGTCTGCCGAGATATTACAGACATCTCGGCGAGCTGCTTAAGCAGGATATAAAGCGTATTTCATCGAGCGCGCTTAGCGTCAGAATGAAGGTAACCGCATCTCAGATACGCCAAGATTTGAATTATTTTGGAGGCTTTGGACAACAGGGATACGGCTACAACGTCGAGCTGCTTTACGCGCAGATTGGCGATATACTTGGTCTTAACGACGGAGATACGACGGTTATAGTAGGCGCGGGAAATCTCGGAAGAGCGCTCGCGAGTCACGACACCTTTGAAAAGCGCGGCTTTAAGCTTGTCGGAATATTTGATGTTAATGATAAAATAATAGGAAGGTCGATTAACGGAATAGAGATAATGTCGGTTGACGTATTGGAGGACTTTTTGAAAAATCACAGGGTGGACATAGGAATTTTAACCGTACCCAAATCCGCCGTCACGCATACCGCGGAAACTCTTGTAAGATGCGGAGTTAAGGGGATTATGAATTTTTCTTACGCCGAGCTTAGCTTTGGTAAGGATGTAGCGGTAGAGAATGTGCATTTGTCCGACCCGCTAATGACGCTGTCTTATAAAATAAAGAAAAATAAGGATAAGGATAATAAATAATGAAGGTTATTGCGTTTGTGGGACCCAGCGGAACCGGAAAAAGCTACAGGAGTGTTATCGTGTCGCAGCAATACGGCGCCGACGCCATAATTGACGATGGCCTGCTTATATCGCACGGCAAGGTTATTGCCGGTAGCTCCGCAAAAAGAGAAACTACCAGAATTGCGTCTGTTAAGCATGCGCTGTTTATGCGCGCAAATCAGGTTTCCGAGGTACAGAGAGCAATTAAAAAGCATAAAATACAGTGTCTTATGATACTCGGAACCTCGGATGATATGGTAAATAAGATAGCGAAAAATATCGGAGTAGGTGAAATCTCGCATATAGTTCGTATTGAGGAGGTAGCTACCGACGAGGAAATGAGTATGGCGCGCCGTATGCGCACTGTGGAGGGAAAGCATGTAATTCCGGTGCCTACATTTGAGATAAAGAAGGAGTTTTCCGGATATTTTCTGCATCCGCTCAGACGTTTTCAAAAAAATCTTGGCAATGAGACAGATTACGCGTATGCGGACAAGTCGATTGTGCGTCCTACCTTCAGCTACATGGGCGCCTACACTATTTCAGACAATGTGCTGAACGCCATGGCTGTACATGAGGCGGACAAAATACGCGGTCTTGTCAGGGTACAAAATATAAATCTCAGGAAGACCGGTCATGGCGTACATATTGACATGACGGTTATACTTGAATACGGCTGTGATATTTTCGCGGTTTGCCGAAAAATCCAGAACGCGGTTAAGGATAATGTGGAATGTTATACCTCTGTGAATGTGCGTAAAGTAAATCTGCTTGTTAAAAATTTGAGAAAAGCGTAAGGGTAAGCTTTTGAAATTATTTGATTTCCGAAAGGTGATGCGATTTTAATGGATAAATTTGAACTTGTATCGGAATTTACTCCTCAGGGAGATCAGCCCCGGGCTATAAGGACGCTTGTTGACGGTCTTAATAAGGGCGAGAAATTTCAGACTCTGCTCGGAGTGACCGGCTCCGGAAAGACTTTTACAATGGCAAACATAATAGCGCAGGTAAACAGACCGACAATAGTGCTTGCGCACAATAAAACCCTTGCGGCGCAGCTGTGCAGTGAATTTAAAGAATTTTTTCCAAACAACTGTGTGGAGTTTTTTGTTTCGTACTATGACTATTATCAGCCTGAAGCGTATATTCCGCAGACGGATACGTTTATAGAAAAGAACGCCATGACTAACGAGGAGATAGATAAGCTGCGCCACAGCGCGACCTTCGCCCTTCTGGAGCGCAGGGATGTTATCGTTGTCGCGAGCGTGTCGTGCATATACGGACTGGGCGACCCGGAGGATTACAAAAATCTCATGCTGTCGTTTCGCGTCGGTATGGAAAGGGACAGGGATGAAATACTAAGAAAGCTTGTGGACATGCAGTATGAGCGTAACGACGTCAATTTTATAAGAAATAAATTCAGAGTGCGCGGTGACGTGCTGGAGATTTTTCCGTCAAATAACGGTGAAAACACCATACGCGTTGAGTTTTTCGGCGACGAGATAGAACGTATATGCGAGATAAACGCAGTTACCGGTGAAATAGTGGGAGTAAGACAGCACGCGGTGATTATGCCGGCGTCGCATTATGTAACAACTGATGATAAGATGAAAATTGCGATGAAAACGATTGAGGAGGAAATGTGGGAACAGGTAAAATATTTCAAGGAGCGCGATATGCTGATTGAGGCGCAGCGAATACAGCAGCGTACTCTTTACGACCTTGAAATGATGCGGGAAATAGGCTTTTGTCAGGGAATAGAAAATTATTCACGCCACATAAGCGGACGCGAAAAGGGCAGCGCGCCGTATACGCTGCTTGATTACCTGCCCGAGGACTATCTGATGATAATAGACGAGTCCCATGTTACGGTGCCGCAGGTAAGAGGTATGTATAACGGCGACAGGGCGCGTAAGGAAACGCTTATCAGGTACGGCTTTCGCCTACCGAGCGCGGCTGACAACAGACCGCTGAAATTTGACGAGTTTGAGCGGCGTTTAAATCAGGTGATTTTTACCAGCGCCACTCCCGCCGACTATGAGAAGGAACATTCGACCGTTATAGCGGAGCAGATTATACGTCCCACAGGACTTTTAGACCCGGAAATTTTTATAAAGCCTACTGAAAATCAGATTGACAGTCTTATATCGGAGATTAACACGCGCGCCCAAAAGGGTTTCCGTACGCTGGTTACGACCCTTACAAAGCGTATGGCGGAGGATTTAACGGATTACTTGTCGGGCGTTGGTATACGCGTCAGATATATGCACTCGGACATTAGCACAATCGAGCGTACTGAAATCATAAAGGATTTGCGCATGGGCGAGTTTGACGCGCTTGTGGGAATCAATTTGCTCCGAGAGGGACTGGATATTCCGGAAGTGGCGCTTGTCGCGATACTTGATGCGGACAAGGAAGGCTTTCTCAGGAGCGAGATGTCGCTGGTACAGACAATAGGACGCGCCGCGAGAAACAGCGAGGGGCAGGTTATAATGTACGCGGACACTGTTACAGGCTCAATGCGCCGCGCCATAGATGAGACTAACCGCCGCCGCGCCCTTCAGATGGAATACAATGAAAAGCACGGAATAATTCCGCGGACGATAAGAAAAGATATACGTGATATAATCGAGTCTTTAAAGCCGCTTGAAACCGACGGCGGCAGTGACAAGGAGCCGATTATAAGCTACGAGAAAGCAATTGCCGGGCTTGAGGAAAAAATGCTGCGCGCAGCGGATAACCTTGAATTTGAGGAGGCGGCGGTACTGCGTGACCGTATACGTAAATTACAGAAGGAGATGACAGAATAATGAACGCGGAAACAATTTCTGAAGCTATAAAAGTCATATCGGAAAATGTCCTGACCCCTATAATCTATATGTACGAGGAGGATGAAAGGATTGAGTTTATATGCTTTTGCGACAGAAATATTACAATGCAGGAAATTTATGATACGGAACAGCGCCTGTGTTCGCTTACAGGCAAGAGAACGGTTATAGCGGATATACGTGAATTCGGTCAGTCTGAGCGCATAGACGTTATAAGCGGCTCCGCGCTTATATACGCGGAGCATCCGCTGCTTGAGAGGGTTTTCGCGCGGTCCATGCTTGAAGACTACAAAATAGCAATGAATGAACGGCGTGATCTGCTGTGCAGGCAAAAGGAGACCGGTACATATTATTTACAGTAGAGGTAAGATATAATGCTGAAGGATATTATTATAAAGGGAGCGAAAGAACATAATCTTAAAAATATAGATGTAACAATACCGCGTGAAAAGCTTGTGGCGCTTACGGGTCTTTCCGGCTCGGGAAAGTCCTCGCTTGCCTTTGACACTATTTATGCCGAGGGTCAAAGACGTTATGTCGAGTCGCTGTCCTCGTACGCGCGTATGTTTTTGGGACAAATGGAAAAGCCGGATGTGGATTATATTGACGGTCTGTCTCCGGCTATAAGCATTGACCAAAAAACAACGTCAAAGAACCCGCGCTCAACGGTCGGAACCGTTACCGAGATTTATGATTATCTCAGACTTCTTTACGCGCGTATAGGTATACCGCATTGTCCCAAATGCGGCAAGGAGGTAAAAAAACAGAGTATTGACCAGATTGTAGACAGAGTTCTGTCGCTTGGCGAGGGTACTAAAATACAGATTTTGGCGCCTGTTGTACGCGGTAAGAAGGGTGAACACAAAAAGGTATTTGAGAACGCGAGAAAGAGCGGATATGTGCGCGTAAGGGTTGACGGCGAGCAGTATGACCTCGGTGATGAGATTGAGCTGAAAAAGACTCAGAAACATGATATTGAAATAATTGTTGACCGTATTATTATACGTGACAATATTATACAGCGTCTTACCGACTCTCTTGAAACAGCGATGTCGCTTACCGGCGATATAGCGCTTGTGGACATAATAGGCGCTGAGACTATGGCGTTCAGTCAGAATTTTGCGTGCGACGACTGCGGAATAAGTCTGCAGGAGCTTTCTCCGAGGCTGTTTTCGTTTAATAATCCGTACGGGGCGTGTCCGCACTGCGACGGTCTTGGAGCGCTGCAAAAAATAGATCCGGATTTGATTATAGGCGATGAAAGTCTATCCCTGATTGAGGGAGCGCTGAATGCTACGGGCTGGTCGAACGCGTCAAAGAAAGATTCAATGGCTCACATGTATTTCACAGCTCTGGCTGACCGCTACGGCTTTGACGTAAACACGCCGTACAAGGATCTGCCGGAGGATATAAAGCACATTATAATGTACGGTAC
Organism: uncultured Lachnospiraceae bacterium; assembly: GCA_964634635.1. Classification (GTDB taxonomy): domain Bacteria; phylum Bacillota; class Clostridia; order UBA1381; family UBA1381; genus Hominilimicola. The sequence continues at coordinate 42,556 of CAZWMB010000005.1, read as the reverse complement.
GGGAGAGGAAAAAATTGAAATGCGCTACAAGCGCTCATACGGCAGCGGCAGTTACTTATCTGCGTACGAGGGTATAATACCCAATCTTGAAAGAAGGTATAACTCAAATACCTTTGACTATGTGAAAAACGACATTGAAAAGTATATAAATTATGTTACCTGCCCCAAATGTCACGGCGCGAGGCTTAGCGACGAGGCGCTTGCGGTCACTGTCGGAGGGTTGAATATTTTTGAGCTTACCGGTCTGCCGATACGCCGGGAGATGGAATTTTTCAAATCACTCAAGCTGTCCGAGAGAGAAATGATGATAGGCGAGCAGATTTTAAAGGAAATCAAGGCAAGATTGCGGTTTTTGCTCGACGTCGGACTTGATTATCTGACTTTATCCCGCTCCTCCGGAACGCTCTCCGGCGGCGAGGCGCAAAGAATACGCCTTGCTACGCAGATTGGCTCCGGACTTATGGGCGTGCTTTATATTCTTGACGAGCCAAGCATAGGTTTGCATCAGCGTGATAACGACCGCCTTATAAACACATTAAAGCGCCTGCGAGACCTTGGAAATACGGTAATAGTTGTCGAACATGATATGGATACAATGTACGCTGCCGACTATATAATAGACATAGGTCCCGGCGCCGGCGTAAACGGCGGACGTCTTGTAGGCAAGGGCAGCGCGGAGGATCTGATGAAGGCGCCCGAGTCTATTACCGGAAAATATCTGAGCGGCGAGCTTAAAATAGAGGTACCGGAAGAGCGCCGTAAGCCTGCCGGCTGGATTGAAATAAAAGGAGCAAAGGAGAACAATCTCAAAAATATAAATGTAAAAATACCAATCGGCGCGCTGACATGCGTCACGGGCGTTTCCGGCTCGGGCAAATCCTCGCTTGTAAATGAAATATTGTACAAAAAGCTTGCGCGCGTACTGAACCGTTCAAGAACTCACGCGGGCGCGCATAAGGAAATAACAGGCGTGGAGCAGCTCGATAAGATTATTGACATAAATCAGGCGCCGATAGGCAGAACTCCGCGTTCAAATCCCGCGACGTATACAAATCTGTTCAATGATATACGCGATGTATTCGCTTCGACGAACGAGGCTAAAATCCGCGGCTATAAACCAGGACGTTTCAGCTTTAACGTAAAGGGCGGACGCTGCGAGGCGTGCGCGGGCGACGGTATAAAAAAGATTGAAATGCACTTCCTTTCGGATATTTATGTACCCTGCGAGGTTTGCAAGGGTAAAAGATATAACCGTGAAACGCTTGAAGTTAAGTACAAGGGTAAAAATATTTTTGAGGTACTGGACATGACAGTGGACGAGGCGGCGGAATTTTTTGCGAATTTGCCGAGGCTGCGCCGTAAAATAGAGACGCTGCAAGAGGTTGGACTGGGTTATATAAAGCTCGGACAAAGCTCCACGACTCTGTCGGGCGGAGAGGCTCAGAGAGTTAAGCTTGCCGCGGAGCTGTCAAGAAAGAGTACGGGCAGGACAATATACGTGCTTGACGAGCCTACTACCGGACTGCATACCGCTGACGTACATAAGCTTATCGATGTACTCGGTAAGCTTGTCGAGGGCGGTAATACGGTTGTGGTTATCGAGCATAATATGGACGTTATTAAAATGGCGGATTATATTATTGACATGGGTCCCGAGGGCGGGGATAACGGAGGCAGAGTAATAGCCTGCGGTACGCCGGAGCAGGTGGCGCGGACAGACGGTTCTTATACGGGGAGGTATTTAAAAAAATGCTTAATAAACCTTGACAAAGATAATAAACGGTGTTAAAATGATATTAAGGCGATGATAAAGACAGTAACCGTGGGCAAAAGTCACAAGAGATGGAATACCGAGGCTGTAAGTATTCCTTGACGGGCGTACGGTGAATACCGCTTTTGAGCCGCGCGCTGAACGTAATCGGTACAATTAAGCGCCGCCGTAGGTCTTACGAAAAAGACATTGTTGAGAGAAATATCAAGGTGGAACCGTGTAGTAAATTATATTGCACCCTTGAAAAGCCGTTAAGGCTTTTTAAGGGTGTTTTTGTATAAGAAAGGGAGAAAATTTATGAAAGTAATCTACAATGACGGAACGGTAAAGGAATGTGAGAAGGGTGAAGAACTCCATATAATCAGGCATACTGCGGCGCATATTATGGCTCAGGCCATTAAACGGCTTTATCCGCACGCTGATTTTGCGTACGGTCCTGCAAATGAAAAGGGCTTTTACTACGATGTTGATTTGGGCGATGTAAAACTCAATGACGAGGATTTACAAAACATCGAAAAGGAAATGAAAAAAATCGTTAAAGAAAATCTTCCGATAAGACCTTCTGTACTGCCGCGGGAGGAGGCTATCGCCCTAATGGAAAATCGCGGCGAAAAGTATAAGGTTGAGCATATAGGAGATTTGGCGGATGACGCTCCGATAAGCTTCTATACGCAGGGCGAGTATATAGATATGTGCGTCGGTCCGCATCTCTGCTATACAAAAGCGCTCAAAGCGTTTAAAATTATGGGACAGTCGGGAGCGTACTGGAAAAACGATAAAAACAATACAATGCTCACAAGAATTAACGGAACGGCGTTCGCGTCTCAGAAGGAGCTTGACGATTATCTTGTTCTTCTTGCCGAGGCGGAAAAGCGCGATCACCGAAAAATAGGTAAGGAAATGGGTCTGTTTATGATGAGCGAAGAGGCTCCGGGCTTTCCGTTCTTTTTGCCGAAGGGTATGGCTCTTAAAAACGCTCTGATAGACTACTGGCGTGAAATCCACACACGTGAGAACTATGTGGAGGTATCGACGCCGCTCATAATGAACAGACATCTGTGGGAAACGAGCGGTCATTGGGATCACTATAAGGACAATATGTATTCAACAATTATCGATGAGGACACATATTGTGTAAAGCCTATGAACTGTCCCGGAGGCGTTATGGTTTACGCGTCAAAGCCGCACAGCTATCGTGAGCTGCCTATGCGCGTGGGCGAACTGGGTATTGTTCACCGTCACGAGCTTAAAGGCGCCCTGCACGGTTTGTTCCGCGTGCGCTGCTTTACTCAGGACGACGCGCATATCTTTATGCGCAGAGAACAGATTACGGACGAAATTATCGGCGTTGTGCATTTAATAAACGAGGTATACACAAAATTCGGATTTAAGTATTTCATTGAACTCTCAACGCGTCCCGATGACAGCATGGGCAGCGACGAGGACTGGGAGGCTGCTACGGAGGGTCTTAAAACAGCGCTTGAAAAGCTTAAGCTGCCCTATATCATAAACGAGGGAGACGGCGCTTTCTACGGCCCGAAAATAGACTTTCATCTTGAGGACTCTCTGGGCAGAACATGGCAGTGCGGAACAATTCAGCTTGATTTTCAAATGCCTGTTAATTTTAATCTTGAATATGTGGACGAGCGCGGCGAAAAGGAAAGACCCATAATGATTCACAGAGTATGCTTCGGTTCTATTGAGAGGTTTATCGGTATACTCACCGAGCATTTTGCCGGCAAATTTCCCGTATGGCTTTCGCCGACACAGGTGAAAGTGCTGCTTGTTTCCGAAAAGTTTGAGGAATACGGCAAAAAGGTTTACGAGGCCCTGCGCGGCGCGGGAGTGCGCTGCGAGCTTGACGACAGAAACGAGAAAATCGGCTATAAAATAAGAGAAGCTCAGATGGTTAACCGCATACCGTATATGATAGTTATCGGTCAGAAGGAAGTTGACGGCGACACCGTTTCGGTACGTCACCGCGACGGCAACAGCACGGAAACGTTATCTCTTGACGAGTTCATGTCGTCAATAAAGGAAGAAATAGCTGCGCGCAAGTAACAAAAATAACTCCCCGTCATACTATACAATGTCGGGGAGGGATTTTTATGAGGCTGGGTTTATCGCGTTCGAGAAGGGCGGGCGGTCTGACGTTTGCCGTGATAATAGTATTTCTTGCCGCCGCCGGCTTTATTGTTATGCTTACCGCGCTTAAACCGGCATTTATAGAATACGCCGGCGTTTACGCAAACAATATGGCGAACAGTGTTGTAAATAACGCTGTAAACAAGGTGTTTTCAGACAATAATTATAATTCCTTCGCGGAATTTAAGGACAGCGGAAGTGAAAACGTCCGCGCGATAGAAACCGACGCTGTGAAAATAAACAGAATTAAGGCGGAGATTATTCAGTCAATGCAGGAGCGGATAAAAAGCGGAGAGTATGAAACGGTGTATATACCGCTTGGAAGCGCGACTGATTTTTACTTCTTTGCCGGACTGGGACCGAAAATACCGGTAAAAATATATCCTGTGGGAATTGTCGGCGCCGATTTTCATGAGGAACTGAATTCCGCGGGAATAAATCAGGTAAATCATAAAATATATCTTGATGTTTCGATAAATATGTCATTTGTAGGCTTTTCGTTTTCAAAAACAGAAACGGTAAAAACCTCGGCTTTGCTTACGGATACAATAATAGTCGGCGACACGCCCCAATATTATGGCGGCAGCCTTGCCGCCGATATTGAGTAAATACGGAAAAAGAGCAATACCCGCATATACCGATATCATATTAAACATAGAAAAAATGAAAAAAATATTTTTGATAATACTATTTCTGATGTAGATAGGCATATTAAAATGAAAAAGCGGAGGCGGGCTATATGAAAATAGGAGGAACAGGATATGCAAGACAGTAAAAACAGCACGGCAGAAGCCAAAAAACGAATTGAGGAATTAACAGAGAGGCTGAATTACCATAATTATAAATACTACGCCGAGGATTCGCCGGAAATTTCCGACTTTGAATTTGATGCGTTACTTGCGGAGCTTGAGGAATTGGAAAAGAAATATCCGGAATACAAAAAACCAAACTCCCCAACCGCGAGAGTCGGCGGAGAGGCTGTAAAGGGCTTTGATAAGGTGGTACATGAGGCGCCGATGCTCAGTCAGCAGAAGGCGTTCTCCAAGGAGGAAATTCTTGATTTTGACAGGCGCGTCAGGGCGGTCATACCGGACGCTGAATACGTGGTTGAACAGAAAATAGACGGTCTATCCGTTTCGCTTGAATACGTGAACGGAGAATTTACGCGCGGCTCCACGCGCGGCGACGGTATTACAGGAGAGGACGTGACGGAAAATATCAGGACAATTCGCTCGATACCGCTGGCGCTTAAGGATAAAATTCCATATCTGGAGGTTCGCGGCGAAGTGTTTCTGTCGCGAGAGAAATTCAGCGAGATAAACGCGATGCTTGAATCAATGGAGCAGCCGCTTTTTGCCAACCCCAGAAACGCCGCCGCCGGTTCGCTGCGTCAGCTTGACCCTAAAATTGCCGCAAAGCGCGGATTGGACATCTTTGTTTTTAACATTCAGCGGATAAGCGGCGCCGATATTCTCTCGCATATTGAAGGACTTGAATTTTTAAGAAAGCAGGGATTTAAAACCATACTCGACAAAAAGGCGTACGCGTCGATTGACGAGGCGTATGAACGCGTACTTGAAATAGGCGAGGAACGCGGAGAGCTTTATTTTGACATAGACGGAGCCGTAATCAAGGTAAACGACCTATCGTCGCGCGCTATCCTCGGAAATACCTCCAAGTTTCCACGCTGGTCAATAGCGTATAAATATCCGGCTGAAAAACAGACGACAGTCATACAGGATATTAAGGTTCAGGTCGGCAGAACAGGAGTTGTAACACCGCTGGCGATACTTGACACGGTTCATATCGCCGGCTCAAACGTTTCGCGGGCGACGCTGCACAATCTTGATTATATACGCGAAAAGGACATTCGTATCGGCGATACTGTTGTTATAGAGAAAGCGGGCGATATAATACCGGCAGTTGTGGAGGTTATAAAGGAAAAACGGACCGGAGCCGAAAAGGAATTCAATATGCCGTCGCATTGTCTTGAATGTGGCGCGCTTATTGTTCGTGAGGAAGGAGAGTCGGCGTATCGCTGTACGGGTGTAAATTGTCCGGCGCAGCGTCTGCGCAATATTATACATTTTGTATCGCGTACCGCGATGGATATCGAGGGTCTCGGACCGTCCATCATCGAACAGATGCTTGACCGCGGGCTTATAAAGACAGCGGCGGATTTGTATTATCTAAACCCGGCCGATATTTCGGAAATGGACAAGCTCGGTGAAAAATCAGCGCAAAATCTTGTCAATTCGCTTGAAAAATCAAAGAGTAATCCGCTTTACCGTCTTATAAACGCATTCGGAATACGTCATATAGGTGAAAAAGCGGCTAAAAGTCTCGCCAAGACATATAAAACTCTGGACAACCTACGCGGCGCATCGGCTGAGGAGCTTACTCAAAATTATGATTTTGGTGAAAAAATGGCGGAATCGGTTGTTAAGTTTTTTTCTGAACCGCAGAATATCGAGTTTATAGAAAAGCTTGAAAAGGCGGGAGTACACTGTGTAGAGGACAGTAAAGACTCGCTTGCGGATAACCGTTTCGACGGCAAAGCTTTTGTTCTGACCGGAACGCTTGAGCATTACAAGCGCAGCGAGGCGGAAAGGATAATAGAAAGCTTTGGGGGCAAAACCTCGTCAAGCGTGTCAAAAAAAACCGACTATGTCCTTGCCGGTTCAGACGCGGGAAGTAAGCTTACAAAAGCTCAAAATCTCGGAGTGGCAATTATCGGTGAGGATGAATTTGAGGAGATGATTAAATGATAGAGAAACGCGCCCATGAAATTAAATACGAGCTGATTGATATACGGCGCCGTCTTCACAAAACTCCGGAGCTTGACTTTGAGGAGGTAAAAACGTCGGCGTTTATACGGGAAAAGCTTGACTGTTTCGGAATACCTTACACAATATCCGCCAAAACCGGAACAATTGCGCTTATAAAGGGCAAAAACAACGGAAAAACCGTTTTGCTGCGCGCCGACATTGACGGACTGCCGATAAAGGACGAAAGCGATTTCGCAGTAAAATCCGAGCGCGAGGGATACATGCATGCCTGCGGACATGATGTACACGCCGCGTGCCTTTTGGGTACGGCGAAAATACTCAATGAAATAAGCGACAGTATAAACGGTAATGTAAAGCTGATTTTTCAGCCCGCGGAGGAGGGCGCGGGCGGCGCTCTGCCCATGATAGAGGAGGGAGCGCTTGAAAATCCGGCTGTTGACGGAGCTTTCGCGCTACATGTGGAGCCGCTCGAAAAAACCGGTAATATACAGATTAAGAACGGACCTGTAATGGCGTCTCCGGATGATTTTGAAATCGTAATTCACGGCGTGGGAGGTCATGGCGCGTATCCGGAGAAATGTGTGAACCCGCTTTCGGCCGGCGCCGCGATACTCGAAAAATATCATACGATTAACAGGGATTATGCGTTGCCGTGCGTTGTTACAATATGCTCGTTCAACGGCGGGACCTGCCGTAACGCAATTCCCGATACTGCTGTAATAACCGGTACCGCGAGGTCAATCGACCCGCTGACACGCCGCAAGCTCACTACCCTGCTAAAGGAAATCGCTCACGACACCGCTGAAAAATTTAACGCGTCTGTTGAATTTAACTTCAACGCGCTGTACCCGCCTGTTGTCAACGACGCCGGAATGAATGATATAGTGCGTAAAAGCGCGGAGAAACTGAAATGTATAGCCGACATTGTTTCTATTGACAAGCCGTCTATGGCGGGCGATGATTTTTCCTATTTTGGAGAACGCGTTCCGAGCGCTTATTTTAAACTCGGAGTGGGTAATCGCGATAAGGGCGCGGTATATCCTATACATAGTCCGAGATTTGTTATCGACGAGGACGCTCTTCCTATCGGCAGTGCGCTGATGGCTCAGATTGCGGTTGACTTTTTAAATACTCTCAAAGATTAGTTTACCATAATTATATTATGTAAACTAAATAGCCTCGCGGAGCTTTTTACGAATAGATTTGTATGCGCACCGGAGGTCTTTTAACATTGCTTATACCGGGCCGAGAGGCGCGGGAGCAATAATTGCCGATATATAAAATATTCAGCCGACGTAAGTCTTACGGCGGTTTTTTTATGTGTCGAAACTTTTTTTTAATTCGACAACCGCCTTTGACATTTTTCACACAGCGCCGGGAGTATAATACACGTAGAGGTGATTGAGGTGGTTATATATCCCGATGTAATATTCCTTGTAAATTTTATATCGGTGTATGTAATGCTTTATATACTCGGCAGAGCGGTATACAGTATAAGTCCGTCCAAAATACGGCTGAGTATCGCCTCTGTTGTAGGAGGTATGAGCGCCGCGGTGGTGTTCTGCGTTAAAATGAGCGTCTTTCCGGCGTATTTTATACGTATCGCATCAATTGTACTGATGAGCGCGGCGGCGTTTTATAACGGTAAACGCGGATTTTGCGGGCAGCTTGCTTGGCTGCTGCTCATCAGCGGTATATTGGTATTCATGATGATGCTGATAACAGCGATTATAAGAGCTACCACCGAGATTGTAATACGCAACGGAGTTGTTTATTTTTCGCTGCCTCCCAAAATATTTGCCGCCTCTTTTATAATATCGTATGCGGCGCTCGCGGTAGTTATAAGGATAATAAAAAGCCGGCGGGATAAAAAATATTATCTCATATCCATTACTCATAATACGCGTACCATAACGCTTACGGCGCTGTATGACAGCGGAAATCTGTTAAAGGACCCTGTCAGCGGCGAGTGTGTAAATATACTGGAATGGTCGGAGGCGAAAAAGCTGTTTGATGTTGATATTCCGTTTGATGAAATAATAAATCACGCGGAGGAAATGAAACTGAGGGTCATACCGTACAATTCACTGGGAAAAAGCTCAGGCGTACTTTTCGCTTTCCGCGCGGAAAGACTTAAAATACCCGACAGCGGAAGAGAATACATAAATCCGTTTATAGCTTTGTACGGGGGAGTATTGTCAAAAAACAAGGAATATCATGCTCTGCTGAACGCGGGGTTATTTTAAAAGGAGATTGAAAAAAATGAAGCTTTTGAAAAAAATCGGTTCAAGATTTGTATGTATCGGAACAAATCCGCTGAAAAACGACGAGGTATTTTACATAGGCGGAAGCGATACTCTTCCCCCGCCCTTACGGAGGGACGAGGAGGAACGTATTATAGAACGTCTTGCCGACGGTGATATGAGCGTTAAACCGACGCTTATAGAGAGAAATCTTCGCCTTGTGGTTTATATAGCCCGAAAATTTGAAAACACGGGCATATATGTGGAGGACCTTATATCAATAGGTACCATAGGTCTGATAAAGGCGATAAATACCTTTAACCCGCAAAAAAATATAAAGCTTGCCACATACGCGTCAAGATGCATTGAAAATGAAATACTCATGTATCTGCGTAAAAACTCCAATATGCGCAGCGAGGTGTCAATAGACGAGCCGCTTAATGTAGATTGGGACGGTAACGAGCTGCTGCTTTCTGATATACTTGGTACTGACAACGATATTATATGTAAAAATATTGAGAGCGAGGTAGACAGGGAACTTTTGCTGGACGCTATGAGCAAGCTTTCGGGCAGGGAACAGCAAATTATGAAACTGCGTTTCGGACTGGGGAACTGTAAGGAAAAGACGCAGAAGGAAGTAGCCGACCTGCTTGGTATATCCCAGTCCTACATATCAAGACTTGAAAAACGTATTATAGGAAGATTAAAGAAAGAAATCGCCAAAATGTGTTAAAGTATAAGTCATATCTTACATACCTACATAGCCGCGTAAATTCCACGGCGCAAAACAAGGAGGAAAAGATATGACTAACAAGGTTGAAATATGCGGGGTAAACACATCTAAGCTTCCGGTACTTACAAGAGAGGAAAAGGACGCGCTGTTTGTGAAAATCAAGGCGGGAGATATGAAGGCGCGGGAGGAATTTGTAAACGGCAATCTCCGCCTTGTTTTAAGCGTTATACAAAGATTTAATAACCGCGGCGAAAATGTAGACGATTTATTTCAGGTGGGCTGTATCGGTCTTATCAAGGCAATAGATAATTTTGACCTGTCGCAGAACGTACAGTTTTCAACGTACGCGGTACCGATGATAGTAGGCGAGATACGCAGATATCTCAGAGATAATAATTCCATTCGCGTAAGCCGTTCGCTGAAAGATATTGCCTATAAGGCGATGCACGTTAAGGAAAAATTGATAAATAAAAATTCAAAGGAGCCTACTATATCGGAAATCGCAAAGGAGCTAAATCTTCCAAAGGAGGACGTTGTTCTGGCGCTGGACGCCATAGCGGATCCCGTGTCGCTGTTTGAGCCGATATATCATGACGGAGGCGAGGCCATATTTGTAATGGACCAGGTTAAGGACTCAAAGAACATTGATGAAAACTGGCTTGAAAGCATAGCGCTTAGCGAGGCGATGAAACACCTTGATGAAAGGGAAAAGCACATACTAAATCTGCGATTTTTCCAAAGCCGTACCCAAATGGAGGTGGCGGAGGAAATAGGCATATCGCAGGCGCAGGTATCGCGCCTTGAAAAAAGCGCTCTGAAACAGCTGAGGAAATATATATAATACGTAGCCTTTGTATTTTACCTCCAATACGACAGTATACAGCATATTATACAAATTTTTTGCATAAACACTCTTGCAATTGTAATGGATTTATTGTATAATATTATATATTAGTTATTATAGAGTTAATTGGAGGAAATAAAAATGATAAGCAAAGCGTTCCAGAATATAATAACCCAGATGTCAGAGGTATTTCCAAAGAAGTTTGGTATAGTGGACTCGCACGGGCTTATACTTGCCAGCAACGGAGCGGAGCCTGACGCGGATACCGTTGACGATTTGGTTTACGCCGTGGCAAACAGCGACAAGTTGCTGTTTAAGGACGGCTATACTGTACGCTCAATGTCGAACAAGCCTTACGCGGAATATATAGTGTATGTCGAAAGCGCCGACGAGGTTTCAAAATACTGCTGTAACGCCGTAGTGGTAGCGGCTAATAACGTTCGTCATTACTACGATGAAAAATACGATAAAAATAACTTTATGCAGAATATCATTTTTGACAATATTCTTCCTTTTGACCTTCACCAGAAAGCGCGCGAGCTGCATGTGGATATTGATACGCCCAGAGCGGTATTTTATATAAAAGTGCTTGAAAGCGGTGAAAACGGAATATATGACGTACTCAGAAACATGTTCCCCGACAAGGAGCGTGACTTTTTAATAAATATTGACTCGGCAAATCTTGTGCTCATCAAGGAGGTTAAAGAAAACGAACCGTCCGCAAAGCTGGAGGCAACGGCGCAGTCCATTGTTGACACGGTAAGCGCGGAAACCATGCTTACCGTATGCGTGGGACTCAGTACTGTTGCGTACAACATTGACCGGATTAACAACGCGTATAAGGAGGCGCAGATAGCTCTTGAAGTCGGTAAGGTATTTGACGAGGAAAAATACATTTTGAATTATGACAGCCTCGGTATAGGCAGACTGATATATCAGCTGCCGATTAAGCTGTGCGAGCTTTTCCTTAAGGAGGTATTCAAAAAGGGCGATATTTCAACACTGGATGATGAAACAATTCTGACTATAAACAAGTTTTTTGAAAACGACCTTAATGTCAGCGAAACCTCAAGACAGCTTTTCGTACACAGAAATACTCTCGTATACAGACTTGAAAAAATTTTCAAGCTTACCGGTCTTGACTTGCGTAAGTTTGACCAGGCGATTGTATTTAAAGTTGCAATGATGGTGTACAAATATCTGGAGTCGAATTCAATGAAAATATAATCAACATATATTTCGGGGGTGTTACAGCGCCCCTGTCTTTTTTTGAGGGTGAATAATAATGACGGATAAGAAAAAAATTTTACTGACAGCGGTAATCACAGCTTTACTTACCGCCGCCGCGAGCTGTTTTACGACAGTATACGTAAAGGATAAAATCAGCTATCTCATTCCTACGGATGACCCCGATAAGGCTTTTTTTAACAAGCTGAAAATGCTTGACGACATTCTTGATTATAAATACCTGTATGAATACGATAAATCAAAGCTGCGGGAGGCGGCGCTTGAGGCGTATATAGACGCGCTTGACGAACCGTATACCGCTTATTACGGCAAGGATGATTTTGACTCTTATATGAGTAATATACAGGATGGTTATGTGGGTATAGGTGTAATGGTCGGCGTAAATGACGCGAATATGATAGAGGTTATAGCTCCGTTTGAGGACAGCCCCGCGTACAATGCCGGAATACAGCCGGGCGACCTTCTGATAGCCGTTGACGGTACAGAGTACAGCGGCGACAGCATGAATGACGCGGTAGATGTAATAAAAAGCGGGACGGAGGGCAGCGCGGTTGACCTTACATTAAAGCGCGGAGAGGAAACTCTTAATATAACTGTTGAGCGCGGAGAAATATCCTCCGAATCGGTCAAGGGGGAAATGCTTGACGGCGGCATAGCTTATGTCCGTATAACGGGCTTTAATATGAGTTCGTCAGACGGCGGACAGAGTACTTCTGCCGAGTTTGAGAAAAAGCTGGAGGAACTTACCGAAGAGGGTATGACAAAGCTTATAATAGATTTGCGCGATAATCCGGGCGGCGTACTGACTGAGGTATGCCCGATAGCCGATCGGCTTTTGCCCGAGGGTGTTATTATGTACACCGAGGATAAAAACGGTAAGCGTCAGTATTATAATTCCGACGCTGAGGAATTGGATATTCCTATGGCTGTACTTATAAACGGCAACAGTGCAAGCGCGTCGGAGGTGCTTACAGGCGCGCTGAAGGATTATGATAGGGCTGTCGTTGTAGGCACGACAAGCTACGGCAAGGGAATAGTGCAGGACGTGTATACATTGCGTGACGGCTCGGGAATTTCACTCACAACCTCTAAATATTTCACTCCTAACGGAATATGCATACATGAAACAGGAATAACTCCGGATATAATCGTGGAGGCGAAGGAGGAGTACAAAGACGTATATGCCTCTCAAATTCCGTATGATGATGACACTCAGCTCAAAAAAGCGGTTGAGATACTTCGCGATAGGTAAAAATTCTACCCTTGCATATGCGGAATATATATGTTAAAATAAATATCATAAAAATTTTTGGTGGAGATTTAATATGATTTCTTTTAATAAATGGTACAGTATCCTTATCGCGAGCCTGCTCGGTATAGCGTTATGGACATTTATAAGCGTGAACACAGCCATTTTCACAAATGACGGAAAATTTAACTATTTTTTATATTATTCGTCATATGTGCTGACAGTAGGCGTCTGGGCGATTATCGCCCTTAAAATCAATATATCGGACAAGCTTGTCAAAATACTGTCGGTTTGTATGTTTGTACTTACTCCGTTCTATTGTATGCAGATTTCAATGATACTCTCCGGCGAAGGGGAGTATTCTTTCGGCATATATTTTGTCAATATTATGTTCTACGCCGCTATTATGGCGGTATTTTTCGCGGTGACGCGAAGCTTCAGATGGTCGGCGGTAATTACAATAATTATAACCTTCATTTTCAACATGGTAAGCTTTATTGTAAATATTCTGCGCGGTTTTCCGCTTATACCGAGCGATTTTCTCGCAATAGGAACAGCCGCGCAGGTGGCGCAGAACTATACCTTCCAGCTGCGGTACCCGATTGTTGTAACTACTGTAATCACGGCTTTGGCGCTTATGCTTTGTATAAAATTTCCATATAAGCCAAAGCTCAGATACAAAAATATAATTTTCCCGGCGTTCGGTATTACTTTCGCCCTTGTCTTTACGCTGTGTCTTGCGGCAGTGGATTACTCCGGAAACGTCATGGACGTATATGATCAGTATCACGCCAATAATACTCATGGAGCGCTTTACAGCTTTTACATAAATATTCGCAAGATGATGCTGCAAAAACCTGAGGGTTACAGTGAGGACAGCGCCATAGCGCTGCTCGGTACCGATAGCGAGCGGGAGAGCAATACATCACTGCTGCCTGATGACGCGCCGAATATTATAGTTATTATGAATGAGAGCTTTGCTGATTTAAGCGTTATCGGTGAATTTGAAACAAATCAGGATTATATGCCGTTTATAAACAATATGCAGGTAAATACGATAAAGGGAGAGCTTTTGGTGTCCCCGTTCGGCGGTTACACCTGTAATACGGAATTTGAATTTCTGACAGGACTGTCAATGGGGCTGCTGCCGTCCGGCTCGACGCCGTACCTGCAATATGTTTCAAAGGAGTATCCTTTCGCGCTGCCGTCATATTTGTCGGATATGGGATATACCAGCATAGCCGTGCATCCGTATCTGGCCAGATGCTGGAACAGACAGAAGGTGTACGATTTACTTGGTTTTGATGAGTTTATAAGTCTTGAAGGCTTTGAAAAGAGTATCGGCAAGGAAAATATGGAGTACATAAGAAATTACATAAGCGACCGCACATCGTATAAAGCCTTGATAAAGCAGCTGGAGGACAAGAAGGATGGGGAGAAATTGTTTCTGTTTAATGTAACAATGCAGAACCATGGCGGCTATACATACGAGGACAGAGCTTTCCCGACGGTCACACTCACAAATACGGACGGTCATTATAAAGAAACCGAGCAGTATCTGTCACTGATAAGAGAAAGCGACACGGAGTTTAAAGAGCTTGTGGACTATCTAAAAGACTTTGACGAGCCTACGGTTGTTGTTATGTTCGGAGATCATCAGCCCGCCGTAGAACAGGAATTCTATGAAGAGCTGTATGGAAATCAGCTGTCGAAGCTATCCTCTCAGGAACTGACAAAACGCTATATTGTTCCGTTTGTAATATGGGCGAATTACAATATTGAGTCTGAAAGCGGAGTACAGACCAGTCCCAATTATCTGTCAAATTTAGCGCTTGACGCCGCCGGGATAGAGAAGAATGAAATAGTGGCTTTTACGGAAAAAATCAGCGAAGAAATACCGCAGATAAACGCGTCCGGTTGGTTTGACAGCGCCGGTGTGTGGCATTTACGCAATGAGCCCATGCCCGAGGCTCTAAAACAGTATGAGCAGGTGGAGTATTATATGCTCACCCGTAAGGAGGAAAAAAATAATTCGGGGGAGGCAATGAAACTGAACGGGAAATAAGTAATGATACGCGGGGAAATCCTCCCGACCGCTTCAGGAGGATTTCTCTATCGCCTCGAAAAAGTCGGAGGTGAGAATACCGCTTGGACGGTTAAAACGTTTGAGCATAAACAGACATTCCGGGTCAGCGCTGCGTATTTTATTTATGCCTTCACTGCATCCCAAAGACATTTTAAATCCCATATCCTTTAATATACTTGTAGTTTCCTTATTGTATATACCGAAGGGATAGGTATATATCAAAGGCGCGAAACCTATTTTTTCCATAAATCTGTCCTGCGCCCTTTTTGTGTCATCGTAAAATATTTGTTCATATTCACTCTTACTTTCACCGCGCTTTTTTCCCGCGCCGTTCCTGCCGTGCGAATTGGAGTGAAAATCGTACGAATGGTTAGCCACTTCTACGCGGCTATTGATGAACATCTCATATACCTCGTTCCATCGGAGATAACCGTATGTAAGGTTAGCGATATTGCTGTTTGAAAACTCGTCCGTATAGCTTCCCACCACGGACACCACCGCCTTTGCGTCATATTTATCCAATATCGGCATGACGTATCCGTAAAAGTTGTAACAGCCGTCGTCAAAGGTAAGCATGACAGGCTTGTATGGCAGCGGCGAACCGCTTTCGGTGTAATCGATTACATCCTGAGCGCTGACAAAGCTGTAACCGTTTGAAATTAAGTATTCTATGTCATCGCAAAGAGTCTGAGGGGTAATTACATATTTACCCGATAGCTCGGTATCTTTCAGAACGCTGTGATACATTATTATCGGCATGGATATTTCTCCGCTTTCATCTGATGAAAATACGGGCGCGGAGGAATAGGAACGAAAGAGAATACCCAATATACCGCAGTAAAGAAGTGATACAAAAATGACAACACAAAAGCGTTTAAGTTTATTTACCATACAAAAAAGCACCCCTTATCAAGAATATGATAAGGGGCGCCGCTTAATGACAAATTTATGCCTTATTTACAGAACCGAACAGATCCATCTTTTCTTTTACAATTACCTTTATTGCCTCGGCTCCCGGCGCAAGCAGCTTTCTTGGGTCAAAGCCCTTGCCCTGAAGGTCCTTGCCTTCCTCAATATACTTTCTTGTCGCTTCCTGGAAATAAAGCTGACATTCGGTGTTTACATTGATTTTTGCAACGCCGAGGGATATTGCCTTCTGTATCATATCGGCGGGAATTCCCGTTCCGCCGTGCAGCACGAGCGGAAGATCGCCGATAAGAGCTTTTGTCTTTGCAAGAGCGTTGAAGTCAAGTCCCTTCCAATTGTCGGGATATTTGCCGTGAATATTGCCTATACCCGCCGCGAGAAAGTCTACGCCTAGATCGGCTATTCTTTTACATTCATTGGGGTCGGCGATTTCACCCGCTCCTACGACTCCGTCCTCCTCGCCGCCGATAGAACCTACCTCAGCCTCAATGGATATACCCTTTTCATGGCATACGCCGACAAGTTCCTTCGTTTTTTTCACATTTTCCTCAATGGGGAAGTGAGAGCCGTCAAACATTACCGAGGAAAAGCCCGCCTCAATACATTTGTAGCAGCCGTCATAAGTACCGTGGTCAAGATGCAGAGCGACCGGGACGGTTATATTCATTTCCTCAAGCATTGCCTTAACCATAGCGGCGACAGTCTTAAAGCCGGTCATATTTTTTCCAGTGACTCGGCGAACACCGAGAATGACAGGTGAATTATTCTCCTGCGCAGTCTGTAATATGGATTTTGTCCATTCAAGATTGTTGATGTTGAACTGACCGACGGCGTATTTGCCGGCAACTGCCTTTTTGAGCATTTCCGTAGCTGAAACTAACATTAAAAAATCCTCCTTAAAATTTTTAAATAAAATATATATTGATTTTATTTGCTGAGATTAATTACCTATAACTATTGAATTGGCGTTTAAAATCCTTGTAAGGCTGTCCTCCGTAGAGGCGATGAACTTTGTTTTTTTGCATCGTCTGCAAAAAAGAGCTATATTTCCGTTGGCAATATCAATTCCTATATCCTCGCTGCCGCAAGTACAGGAAACATTATGACTGCTCTGTAACAAATGAATACGCTCAATTATAAGGTACATCAAATCAAACGGCTCGTTATCGTCAATGTCGTCAATAAAGTCCGAGAACATGTCCGTATTCTCGTCAAGCATTTTCTCAACCTTATTTTTTTCACCCGCAAAGAATATATCAATTCCCGCGGCGGGGCATTTATAAGTTATAAGGGGCTTGTTCCAAAAGCTTTCACGCGATATGGCGTAGGAATGAGAGTCGCCGCACAGCGGACACTCAATATCCAGCTTATACTTCGTTCCCTTTTCCTGTATACTTACGCAGGTTTCATGGCATCCGTGAGTCGGACAGATAAGCCTAACCGTATCGGTACCGGAAAAATTAAATACTGAAAGCGCCTTTGAGGATATATTGGAGCAAAACGGACATATGTATGCAACTATTCTTTTCAGTTCAACCAACATAAAAATCTGTCCTTTCTCATGTAAATTCAGACACTTATCTTGTTTTCGCGCGCGTAGAAAAATAAATATTGCTGCGCAAAACCGCCTATATCGCCGAATTTTTTGTCGGCAAAGCGTGAAACGGTATCGATACTTTGTTCCTCGCCGTTGAAATAGCAATATTCCATGATACGCTTAATCCAGACGTCAACAGGGAAACTGTCCGCTCTTGAAAGACCGAACAACAGTATGCAGTCGCTTACCTTATTTCCCACGCCGGCTATGCTCATAAGAGCTTTTTTTGCGTCCGAAGTGGACAGCGACTGTAAATATTCATAGCTCAAATTACCGCTTTCAAATCGCGCGGCGGCGTCCATTATGTATTTATCACGGAAACCCGCGCGAATTACCGACAAATCCTTCTTGGTAAGCGCGGCGGTTTTACATATGCGGGGGAAGGAATAACAGCTTTTTCCCCCATAGCTCAGCTTATCGCCGAAATTTTCACAGAAACGCTCGACAATGCCCTTAATCCTCGGAATGTTATTACTTGCCGAGATTATAAAGGAAATAACCGTTTCCCATAAATCCTGATTAAGAATACGTATGCCATCGCCGTAGGAAATCGCTTTTTCCATTACAGGGTCTTTTGAAAGACGTTTTTTTATTTCACCGTAGTCCCTGCCCAAATCAAAGTAATCATACCATATATCACAAAAATCCTTTTCGGTTGTATCATACAAGATAATCTCGTTACCGGACTGTGATATTTTAAGCGGATGCTCTCCGGCCACGCCGAAGTATGTGTTTTCGTCAATTTTGTTGAAACGAAAGCATTGACCGCAGTCAAATATATGAGTGAGATTGAAATCCCTTAATTTTTTGACAATTAAATTATTGTCCTTATACTTTATATCCATATTCTGTATTATATCACGATGTTATGATTTTATCAATATTTATTGAAAATTTTTTTGCTCAGCGGAAATATTAACATAATTGCAGCCATAAATAAAAATATGATTTTCAAATAACAAAACGCGCGAAAAACAGCCTTAAAAGCAGCGAAAATCTCTTGATTATATGACCGAAAAGCCATTTTTCAAGAGATTTTTTGCGCAATATTTCAGAACGGAGCCATTTTGCCGCGGCCCCTTAAATATATCCGTAAATACCCCTTACCGACGCCTCGCCGGAGGTTACCGTAATCCTTTCGCCGTTTCTGTCAATCACAAGCGAGCCGTTTTCGTCGATGTCGACCGCGCGGGCGATTATACTTTCACGCTTGTAAATTACCCGCACTTCACGGTCAAGCGTCACGCAAAGCGGCTTGTATTCGTCAAGAATTTTTTTCAAGCCGTTTTGCAAAAAGTCGGTGTACAACAATTCAAATTCGGTCAGAACACGCCGCGCAATTTCAGCGCGGTTATGCTTTTTACCGGTTTCAATAAACAGGGAGGTGGCTTTTTCGGCAAGAGCGCTGTCAAAGGCGGGAACGTTTACATTGATGCCTATACCGCAGACGATATAATTTATTCTGTCCGTTTCCGCCGACATCTCGGACAAAATTCCGCATACCTTTTTCTCGCCTATCACAATATCGTTCGGCCACTTTATACGGGCGTTATTCCCAATCCCGCGGCATACCGCAAGACCTGCCACAAGTGAAATCTGCGATATGTTAAACGGAGAAAGATCTGGCTTAAGCAAAAGACTCATCCATATCCCAACCCCCGCCGGCGCCTCCCAGCCGCGTCCGAGTCTGCCCTTGCCATGGTTTTGAACCTCGGCGATAAATAGACTGCCGTCCGGAGACGAGTGTTCCTCCTTGGCGCGGTTGTTTGTAGAGTCCGTTTCGGAGTACGCGAAAATGTTTTGACCGATAAATTTTGTGTCAAGACCGTTTTTTATCGTGTATTCCGTCAGTATGTCCGGCGAGGAAACAAGGCGATAACCCTTATTTGTCGCCGATTGTATTTCATATCCCTCCGTGCGCAGCGACTTTATATGTTTCCATACCGCCGCGCGGGAAATGCCGAGTTGTCCGCTGATATGCTCGCCCGAAACATAGACGCCGTCGGTCTGCAATATGTCAAGAATTTTATTTTTCAACATTGTCACCTCGGAATTATTATAAAAGCCCGCAGTGTTCAGATCTGCCTCCTGTTTTTATCGTAGATTAGCATAAGCCCTTTCAGCATAAGGTCGTCGTCAAGAGCTATCTTGCTTTTGCACAGCGGCACGACAGCTCCTGCCAAACCGCCGGTGGCGACTGTATCCGCCGCGCCTATCTCATCGTGTACGCGTTCGATAACACCGTCTATCTGCGCGGCGCTGCCGTACATAACGCCGCTTTTCATGCACTCTACCGTATTTGTGCCTATAAGCCGTTTCGGCTTATCAAAGCCTATTTTCGGCAGCTGAGACGCGTTACTGACCATTGCGTTAAGCGATATTCCTATACCGGGCATGATTATTCCTCCGAGATAGTTTTTATTGCTGTCTATTACTGAGAAAGTGGTAGCGGTACCCATGTCTATTATAATAAGAGGAGCGCCGTACTCATGTATGCCGGCGACTGCGTCAACGACAAGGTCGCTGCCGAGCTGAGCGGGATTGTCTATTTTTATACTAAGACCCGTTTTTATACCCGGACCTATAACCATAGCGTCCGCGCCGGTTATCTTTGTTATTGCTCTTTTCATTACTGTGGTAACGGACGGCGCGACTGACGATATAATCGCTCCGTCAATACGTCCGGTACGCAAACCGTGCAGGTCGGTTATTGTTTTAAGCAGCGCGGCGTATTCAAGCTCGGTGGCGGTGTGATTTGTGGAAACCCGCTCCGAAAACAATATTCTGCCGTCGGCGCAGCATCCGACTACTATGTTTGTATTACCTATATCTACCGCAAGTATCATTATTTTATATCCTCTTCTACGACCGCTTTTTTTGCCGGTACGCCGATAAGACGCGCCTTGTACAGGGCGAGCGAAACCGCCGACGCTATAATGGTTGTCGAAAGTATTTCCACAGCGGCGTTTACCCCGACAAACGCGAGTACGAACACAATCACGTTGGCCCCGGGAGCGAGAGCCGACCATTTTTCCTGTATGAATTCCGTCTGACCGAATAGAAGTACCAGAGCGGACATAAACAGCAGGGTATTGAGAAACGCCGTCATGAAACCGGTGATACCGTACGCCGCGGGTTTGGCGAGTCCGGTTTTACGAAGCCCCGCAAAGATAAGTCCGGCCAACAGTCCCTCAAGTATTCTGGGAAGCATACATAATATTACCGTAAGGGGAAAGCTTATTCCCATGAGCGTTATAACAAGCGAGCTGCCGCCCATGACTGACGTAATCCCGAATACCGCTCCCAATACCGCTCCGCCTACAGGTCCGAGGGCAATGGCTCCTATTGCGACGGGAATTGTGTTAAAAGTAATGCTCAACGGTCCCACCCGCAGATACCCAAGAGGCGTGAACGCCATCAGAATAAGGACAGCCGCCAGAAGGGCGAGCATTACAAGTTTCTTTGTGTTGAATTTACTATTCATTTTTTTACCTCCTGCTGCTGTTCCGTAATATTTTTTGACCGGATACAGCGCATATACAATTATACCACTTATGCCAATATATTTCAAGCTATTTGTGGTAAATTTCATTATAGTTTATTTTAAACGCGCGGTATATCTGTTCAAGCAGCACGACACGCATAAGCTGATGCGGCAGCGTGACTCTGCCGAAGCTCAGACGCAGCTGTGATTTTGCCTTGACGGCGTCCGACAGCCCGAGAGAGCCGCCTATAATAAAGGTAATATCACTGTGCGTCATTGATACCGCAGAGATTTTGCCCGCTATTTCCTCGGAGGAAAGCGGAGCGCCTTCGATACAGAGAGCTGTAACAAAGCTGTTTTCGGAAAGCCGGGCGAGTATTTTTTCGCCCTCCTTATTTTTAATCCGCTCCAATTCCTTTTCGGAGGCGTTGCCCGGTATTTTTTCGTCCGCAATCTCAATTATATTCAGCCTTGTGAAACGCGACAAGCGTTTTGCGTACTCGTCCGCGGCGGCGGCGAGGTACTTTTCCTTTACCTTACCTACCGCGATTATATTTATATTCATTCTACCCTCCGATAATTGTAGGCTTATACCGATCGGCAACGCCGAGCTTTACGTCAATCCCGACGCTTACGCCGGCGGCTGTAAGCGTATTGTGCGTTTCGAGTATCGCGACCTCGGGAATATTATTTTCACGGCTGAGGTGTCCGAGAGTAATACGCTCAGTACCGCTCCGTACAAGCTTTAGCGCCGCCTGTGCCGCGCTGCTGTTTGACAGATGCCCGAAGTCGCTCAAAATACGCTGCTTAAGCGGATACGGATAGGAGCCGGTACGCAGCATCTCAATGTCGTGATTGGACTCCAGAAGTATAGACTTACTGCCGGCGAGAGCTTCGAGTACGGTATTGTTCATTTTACCTATATCCGTCGCTGTGGCGTACTTGTCGTTGCCTGTAAAATACGTAAAGCCGACGGGTTCAGACGCGTCGTGGGGAATAGCGAAGGGTTTTATGCCTATGCTTTTAATCTGAAAATCGGCATCCTCCGATATTATCTTTATATTTTCCGCGGCAAGCTGACCCGCGTCCATGGAGCGGTGAGTACCCTCCGTGGCGTAAACCGGCAGATTGTACCGCCGTGAAATTACTCCGGCGCCCCTTGTGTGGTCGCTGTGCTCGTGAGTTATCAATATGGCGTCAAGGCTCTCCGGAAACACGTCAATCGAATTAAGCGCATCCTTTAGCCTTGCTCCCGACATGCCGCAGTCAATAAGAAGTCTTGTTTTGCCGTCGGAGAAATATGTAGCGTTGCCCGATGAGCCGCTTATAAGTGAAATGAATGTAACCATGTTGTACCCTTTCAAAAACCGAGCCTGCCGCAGTCACGGCAGGCTGTGCAATTTTAAAATTCATCGTCTATAACCTGTATGCGCTCAATATTGCCGCCGAGCTTTACAAATTTTTCCTCAAAATTTTCATAGCCGCGGTCAATATGGTAAATGTCGGTAATTTCCGTAGTACCCTCCGCCGCCAGCCCGGCTATTATCATTGCGGCGCCCGCGCGCAAATCCGTGGCCTTGACCTGCGTACCCTGCAGACGGTCAACGCCGTCGATTATAGCGAGCTTACCCTCTACGCGGATATCCGCGCCCATGCGTTTAAGCTCATTGATGTAGCGAAAACGGTTGTCCCATACGCCCTCGCGCGCTGTGCTTGTCCCTTTTATCATGGATAGAAACGCCACAAGCTGCGGCTGCATGTCGGTGGGGAAACCCGGATACGGCAGAGCGATAAAGTTAATGGGATTGAAATGCTGTCCCTCCTCCGCCCATACGCGTATGCTGTCCTCGCCGTCGGACACGTTTACGCCCGCCTCGATAAGCTTGGCGCTGATTATTTCAAGATGACGGGGTATGACGTTTCTGATTATAACATCGCCCTTTGTCGCCGCCGCGGCAATCATGAACGTACCCGCCTCGATTTGGTCGGGAATAATGGTGTACGTTCCGCCGTGCAACTCGGACACGCCCTTGATTTTTATTGTGTCGGTACCGGCGCCGCGGATATTCGCGCCCATGTTATTCAGGAAATTGGCAAGGTCAACCACATGCGGCTCCTTCGCCGCGTTTTCAACAACAGTGGTACCATTGGCGGTTGCCGCGGCAAGTATCGCGTTTATTGTCGCGCCGACTGTGACGACGTCAAAGAAAATATTTCCTCCGTGCAGCTCGCGCGCCGCGGCGTTTATGACGCCGCGAGACGCGTCAACGGAAGCGCCGAGTATTTTAAAGCTTTTAATGTGCTGGTCGATGGGGCGCGTACCGAAGTCGCAGCCGCCGGGCGGATCCACGCTGAAACGCGAAAAGCGTCCCAAGAGCGCGCCCATAAGGTAGCTTGAGCCTCTCATGCGCCGTGTTAAATCTCTTGACGGCTCAAAGCAGTCGACATTTGTGCAATCTATCTCAACTGTGTTCTTATCAATATATTTAACCTCGGAGTGGAGCTGCTCCAAAATTTTCAGATACAGCTTTACATCCTTTATATCAGGCAGATTTTCAATACGGCATACGCCTTTTACCAAAAGACAGGCGGGAAGTATAGCCACGGCGGCATTCTTTGCGCCGCTGATATAAACCTCGCCGCAGAGCCTGTTTCCTCCCCGGATTAAGAGCTTTTCCAATGAGCACACCCCTTCAAAACCTATTTTAAATTATTATAACAGAAAATCCAATAAAATGCAATTTAAATTATTAAAAATACGTAAAAAATTGCATTTTGGGTGCAGTACAAGAAAAAAACAGCCCGCCGTTTGCAGGCTGCCACATGTTCTGTCTGAAATCAAACAAATCAAACGGCGCGCTCTACCTTTCCGCTGCGCAGACACTGAGTGCAGACATGCATTGACTTCACAGAGCCGTTTACGATAGCTCTGACCTTTTTTACGTTTGGTTTCCAGGTTCTGTTTGACCTTCTGTGAGAATGGCTTACCTTAATACCGAATGACACGCCCTTACCGCAAACATCGCATTTTGCCATTTTATTACACCTCCTGACACATTAGCTAAAACATCAGAAAACATTCTAACATAAATTTTGGCGGATTGCAAGTGTTTTATTACTTTTTTGTGAAAAATTTTAAAAATTATTCTTAAAAATCCGATATATATGTAAAATATAGGATAAAACTTACTTAATTCTTATTGAAAAATAAGTTATTATAGGGTATAATATAGATTAGGGTATTTTGACCGGATAAAAAGTCACGAAAGGCAGGCATTGAGGTTATGACGGCTGATGAGAACAAAATTTCTCTGATAAAAATAATAGAGGAATTTGATTTGGAAAAAATATACGAAACAAACGATATAGACTCGGTAATGGTCGGCAGCGCCGACGTAAACAGACCGGGCTTGCAGATGGTCGGCTTTTTTGATTATTTTGACAGCAACCGAATACAGATAATGGGTAAGGTGGAATTTACGTATCTGGAGCAGTACGGCACAGAGGAACGCGCGTTAAAGATTGAGAGGCTTATGTCACAGCGTATTCCGGCGCTTATAATCACGCGCGGACTTCAGATATTTCCGGAAATGCTGGAAATCGCGGAAAAGTATAATGTGCCGCTTTTACGCAGCGAGAGCGCGACTTCGGCGTTTATGAGCGCGCTGATTGCCTATCTCAATGTGCAGCTTGCGCCGAAGCGTACCCGTCACGGCGTGCTTGTAGAGGTGTACGGCGAGGGTATTTTAATTCTCGGAGAGAGCGGAGTCGGTAAAAGCGAAACCGCGATTGAGCTTGTAAAACGCGGACACCGCCTTGTCGCGGACGACGCCGTTGAGATACGGCGGGTATCGGACAAGACGCTTGTCGGCTCGTCGCCGGAGATTATCCGTCATTTTGTTGAGCTGCGCGGCATAGGGATAATCGATGTAAAAGAGATATTCGGTATAGGAGCGGTAAAGGGTACGGAAAATATAAATATGATTATACATCTGGAGCCGTGGGAGGAGGGAAGGCAGTATGACCGCCTCGGTATGGTGGACGAATATACAAACATAATGGGTATAAACA
Organism: uncultured Lachnospiraceae bacterium; assembly: GCA_964634635.1. Taxonomy (GTDB): domain Bacteria; phylum Bacillota; class Clostridia; order UBA1381; family UBA1381; genus Hominilimicola. The sequence continues at coordinate 17,369 of CAZWMB010000005.1, read as the reverse complement.
TACCCTCGCTGACAATACCGGTAAAGCTCGGACGCAATCTGGCGGTTATTGTCGAGGTCGCGGCGATGAACAACAGACAAAAGCGAATGGGCTATAACGCCGCGGTAGAGCTTAACAACAGGCTGATGAGTCAGATGGAGAGTCAGCTTAATATATAAAAAGGATAAGGAAGATTTAATTTGGACATTTTATTTGACACACATACGCACACGCTTGCCAGCGCTCACGCATACTCAACCGTGCTTGAAATGGCGGAGCATGCCGCCGCTCTGGGAATGGAGGCTATTGCCATAACCGATCACGCGCCCGCTATACCTGACGGCGCGCATCTCTGGCATTTTCTGAATTTAAAGAATATACCCCGTGAGATACACGGGGTCAAAATACTGTACGGCGCCGAGGTAAATATTCTTGACCTTGACGGAAATATCGATTTGGACGGCGACATACTGAGAAAGCTGGACGTCGTGAACGCGAGCATACACGCGCCGTGTTACAGGGACTGCGGTGCCGCCGACCATACCGGCGCGTATCTGGCGGCGGTAAACAATCCGCTGATAGATATTATATGTCACAGCGGTTCGCCGTCGTTTATGTACGATTATGATAAAATAACGGATTTGGCTAAAAAAAATCATAAGCTTATAGAGATAAACAATCATTCGTTTTTTGTGCGAAGGGCAAGCATACCGAATTGCAAACGTATAGCGCGGCTTTGTATGGAAAAGGAGGTAGGAATAGTTGTAAGCTCCGACGCTCATATTACCTTTGATTTGGGAGAATACAGCGCGGCGCTCGGAATGCTCGCGGAAATTTCATTTCCGGAAAAGCTTATAATAAACAGAAATCTGAAATCCTTTGAGGATTTTATGGAGGAAAAGGGTAAAAGGCTGTATTCATGGAAATTGGGAGAATAAGATGGAAACGGAGGCTTTATGACAGACAGGGAAAGAATACTATCAATCTCCGATAATGTGATGTTTGACGAGCCTATGAGCCGTCATACTACCTTCCGTATAGGAGGAAACGCGGATGTGTTCATATCCGCGTCGGGCGCTGCCGAGATAGAGGAGCTTTTAAGCTTTTGCGGAGATACTGACACGCCGTATATGATAATGGGCAACGGCTCGAATATGCTTGTGAGCGACAAGGGTATACGAGGCGTAGTAATACAAATAGGCTCCGGAATGTCGGACTGCCGGATTGAGAGCGCGGACGTGTACGCCGAAGCGGGCATACTGATGTCCGTACTCGCGAAAAAAATATTGGAGGCGGAGCTTACCGGCTTCGAGTTCGCGTCGGGTATACCGGGAACGCTCGGCGGAGGCATATATATGAACGCCGGCGCTTACGGCGGCGAGATGAAAAACATTGTTGACAGCGTAACCTTTATAGACCCCGGCGGCACGGTAAAGACGGAAAAATCGGATAAGCTTGATTTCGGATATCGTCATAGCGTATTCGAGCGGGGCGCTTATGCGATTCTGTCATGCAGGTTAAAGCTTAAAAGGGGAAAATACGGTGACATAAAGGAGGCTATGACGGATTACAATTCGCGCAGAAACGCGAAGCAGCCGTTGTCACAGCCCTCGGCGGGAAGTACCTTCAAGAGACCCGAGGGATATTTTACGGGCAAGCTCATTCAGGACGCCGGACTTATGGGATACCGTATAGGCGGCGCTATGGTAAGCGATAAGCACGCGGGCTTTGTGGTGAACGCGGGCGGCGCGAGCGCGGAGGACGTACTGAGGCTCATAGAGCATATACAGAAAACGGTCATGGAGCGTTTCGGAGTAAGGCTTGAACCGGAGGTCAGGCTTGTGGGCGAGAGATAAACAGCGGAGGTAAATTAACATGCAATACACAATTGTGACGGGAATGTCGGGCAGCGGAAAAACAAAGGTTATAAGATACCTGGAGGACATGGGATATTTTTGTATAGACAATATGCCGCCGGTTTTAATACCTAAATTTTCTGAAATGCTGTCGTCGGTAAACGGTAACTTTAACAATGTTGCGCTCGTCATAGATATACGCGTGGGAGATATGATAAACGAGCTGCTGGTACAGATTGACGACCTCAAACGCAAGGGCTACGACTGCCGTCTGCTGTATCTTAACGCGGACGACGAAACTCTGGTAAAACGCTACAAGGAGTCGCGCCGGCAGCATCCGCTCGATAACGCGCAGGGACTGCTCGCGTCAATCAGACAGGAGCGTGAAATGCTTTCCGCGCTGTACAACGCGGCGGATAATGTAATAGATACCTCGCGTCTTAGCTCACAGGAGCTTTTACAGGAGATAAAGGAAATTTACGCGTCAAAAGACTCCAGACAGGGACTGGAAATAAACGTTATGGCATTCGGTTTTAAGTACGGAATGCCGCTTGACGCCGATCTCGTGTTTGACGTTCGCTGTTTCCCAAATCCGTTCTATATTGACGAGCTGAAGCATAAAACAGGTAATGACAAGGAGGTTCAGGAATATGTCATGAGCTTTCCTACCGCGCGGGAATTTATGGGCAAGCTTGAGGACCTGATGGCGTTCATGATACCGCTGTATATGGAGGAGGGGAAAATATCCCTAAGTATAGCCATAGGCTGTACGGGCGGAAAGCACCGCAGCGTAACTATGACAAATAAGCTGTCGGACTATCTGCAATCATGCGGTTACTCGGTTAACGTGACATACAGAGATATTGGCAGAGAATAAAATCGGAGGAATAAGATGCTTTCTGATACAAGAGTGGTGGCAATCGGAGGCGGCACGGGCTTGTCTACGATGCTGAAGGGTTTAAAGCTTTACACACATAATATAACCGCGGTGGTAACAGTCGCCGACGATGGCGGATCCTCCGGGATTTTGCGTTCGGACCTCGGTATGGCGGCGCCCGGCGACGTGAGAAACTGTATCAGCGCGCTCGCTGAGGTTGACCCGGTCATGGGAGAGATGATGAACTTCCGGTTTAAGGACGGAAGTCTGAAGGGACATTCGCTCGGAAATCTTTTTCTCGCGGCGCTCAATGAAACCTCGTCAAGCTTTGACGAGGCGGTAAAAAAATTCAGCCGTCTTGCGGGAGTTGTCGGTACGGTATATCCGGTTACAAACAAGGCGGTGACGCTCAGCGCTGTGTTTGAAAACGGAAGAGTAATCGAGGGGGAGTCGAATATAGGCGTACATCACGAGGATATACATAGCCGTATTTCAGAGATAATTATGATTCCGGAAAAGCCGGAGCCGGTAGACGGCGTACTCAGAGCGATAGCGAAGGCGGATATAATCGTGCTGGGTCCCGGCAGTCTTTACACAAGCATAATACCGAATCTGCTTGTGGACGGAGTATCCGACGCGATACGCGAGAGCAAGGCTGTAAAGATTTATGTATGCAATATAATGAGTCAGCAGGGTGAAACCGAGGGGTACACCGCCGCCGATCACCTTGAGGCTATTGAAAAGCATTCCTATCGGGGTATTGCCGACATAGTTATAGCGAATAACGCGGTAATACCTGAGGGACTTAAAGAAAAATACGCGCTGGAGCATGCCTGCGGCGTTGAGATTGACGAGTCGAGAATACTCAAAAGCGCAAAGCTGATACAAGGTAATTTACTGCTTGTCAGGAATGACAGAATACGTCACAATTTCAGCCGTCTTGCCAGAACAATCATGCGGCTGGGCAGTGATGTAAATTATTTTGAGAATAAATGAGAGGAAGGACAAATGTCTTTTTCGTCTGAAATAAAAAATAAACTATGTACCGTTGCGGCAGACTGTATAGGCTGCACGGTTGCGGAGCTACGCGGAGCGTTGTACTTCGGCGGTACGGTTAGCGACGCCGGTATACGGTTCACGACGGAGAATAAAAAAATAGCGGAGAGGGCGCTGTCGGATTTATCCGACGGCTTCGGTATACGCGCGCGGGCGGAGTACGGAAACAAAATGGTTCGGATTAATATAGAAAACGTTTACGAAACGGAAAATATACTTGACGGCGTTTTCGGCAGCGGCGATATGCCGTTTTCTTGTTGCCGCGCCTCGTTTGTACGCGGCGCTTTTCTGGGAGGCGGGTCTGTAACGGATCCGCGTAAGGGCTATCACATGGAATTTGATACCAAGAGCGAAACCGCCGCGAAACTTCTCGGCGGCGTGCTTTCCCATATGGGCTTCGCGTCCGGAGCGGCGTTCCGTAAGGGGAGCTTTGTCGTGTATATAAAGGGCAGTGAGGAAATCGCGGATATATTGGGTCTTATGGGCGCGCCGCAGGGCGCGTTTGAGCTTATAAATATACAGGCTGAGCGTGAAATGCGCAATGATATAAACAGACGGGTAAATTGTGAAAACGCAAATACAAACAAGGCGGCGAGGGCGTCGTCAAAGCATCTGTTCGCCATAAGTAAAATCAGGGGAGCCGGAAAATGGGATAAGCTGCCGGAGGCGCTGAAGGAAATAGCGGAGCTGCGCGAGGAATACCCGGAAGACAGCCTGAAGGAGCTTGGAGAGAAAACCAATCCGCCCATAGGCAAATCGGGAGTAAATCACAGACTGAACCGCGTTGTTGCTTTTTCCGAAAATTTATAAATTGAGCCGCGCGGACGCAAAATAGGCAAAAGAGACAAAACGGCGCTTTGATTATACGCATACAAAAGCTTTACGGACAAAGATAAGATAAAGGAGGAAACCTACATGAATTTTTGTCACCTGCATACGCATACGGAGTACAGTCTGCTTGACGGTGAGGCGAGCATAAAAAAGCTGGTATCCCGCGTAAAGGAGCTTGGAATGACATCCTGCGCGATAACCGACCACGGCTCCATGTACGGGGTGGTGGATTTTTACCGCGAGGCAAAGGCGCAGGGAATACACCCTGTAATCGGCTGCGAGGCGTATATGGCGCCGCGCACGCGTTTTGACAAGGTACATGATATTGATAACAAGACGTTTCACCTTATACTTTTAGCCGAAAATCAGACAGGCTATAAAAATTTGATATACATGGTCAGCAAGGCGTATATTGAGGGCTTTTATTACAAGCCGAGAATAGATTTTGACCTTCTGAAGGAACACAGCGAGGGTATAATCGTTTTGTCCGCGTGCCTTGCGGGCGAGATACCGCGCACGCTGCTTGCCGGAGACTACGAGGGCGCTAAGGAGATTGTCCGAAGATATGTGAGCGTACTCGGACGGGACAATTATTTCCTTGAAATACAGGATCACGGTATAGGCGACCAGAAACAGATTATACCCGATATAATACGTCTGTCAAAGGAAACCGGCGTGGGGCTTGCGGCGACGAACGATATACATTACCTCAAAAAGGAGGACGCGAAGTACCAGGACGTGCTGATGTGTATACAGATGGAAAAAACAGTCGACGACCCTGACCGTATGCGCTTTGAAACCGAGGAGTTTTATATAAAGTCGCCGGAGGAGATGTCCGCGCTGTTTGAGTACGCGCCGGAGGCGATAGAGAATACTGTAAAAATCGCCAAACGGTGCAGGGTGGATTTTGATTTTGATACGCGTCACCTGCCCGCGTACGATGTTCCGGACGGTAAGGATGCCTTTACGTATCTGCGGGAGCTGTGCGAGGACGGACTTCGCGGACGTTACAATCCGGTTACGGAGGAGCTGCGCGAAAGACTTGACTACGAGCTTGGGGTAATAAACAGCATGGGCTTTGTCGATTACTTTCTCATAGTATGGGATTTTATACATTTTGCGGGAAACAACGGGGTAATGGTGGGACCGGGACGCGGCAGCGCGGCGGGCAGCATCGTGGCGTACACGCTCGGCATAACTAAGGTAGACCCAATAAAGTACGGTCTTATTTTTGAGAGATTTCTTAATCCTGAGCGTGTAAGCATGCCGGATATCGATATCGACTTTGCTCCGGAGGGACGGCAGAAAATAATAGAATATGTTGTGGAGAAGTACGGAGAAGAACAGGTAGCCCAGATTATAACCTTCGGTACAATGAAAGCCAAGCTCGCGATACGCGATGTGGGACGCGCGCTCAATATTCCGTACGCCGAGGTGGACAGGGTGGCAAAGCTGATACCGTTTGATCCGAAAATGACCATAGACAAGGCGCTCGATATAAGCGGCGAGCTGCGCGCGCTTTACGGGAACGACCCGAAAATACATGAGCTTATCGACACCTCCCGCGCGCTGGAGGGACTGCCGCGTCACGCGTCTACGCACGCGGCGGGCGTGGTTATAACAAGCAAGCCGTTGGTAAATTATGTGCCTTTGCAGCTAAATACAGAAAACTTTATAACGACACAGTTTACGAAGGATACTGTCGAGGGGCTGGGTCTTCTCAAAATGGACTTTCTGGGACTGCGCAATCTTACCGTAATAGAAAACGCTGTGAGAATTATCGGTGAAACAAGAGGAAAGCAGCTTGACATGGACAGTATAGATTATGATTGCGGCGAGGTGTACGAGTTGATTTCCTCCGGTAATACCGACGGAGTTTTTCAGCTTGAAAGCGCGGGTATGCAGTCGTTTATGCAGGAGCTTAAGCCCGACTCGTTTGAGGACATTATCGCCGGTATCGCGCTATATCGTCCGGGACCCATGGAACAGATACCGAGGTATATTAAAAACAAGAAAAATCCGGATAAAATTACCTACAAGCATCCGCTTTTGGAGAATATACTGAACGTCAGCTACGGCTGCATAGTGTATCAGGAACAGGTGCTGGAGATTGTGCGCACGCTCGCCGGGTACTCGCTCGGCAAAGCCGACAGTATGCGGCGTACCATAAGCAAGAAAAAAGCGGAGCAGATGAAAATCGAGCGTCAGAATTTTATATACGGCAGCGAGGACGGTGAAATTCCCGGCTGTATAAAAATGGGTATTGACGAGCGTACGGCGATTGAAATTTTTGATGAAATAAACGATTTTGCCAATTATGCGTTCAATAAGTCGCACGCGGCGGCGTACGCGGTAGTCGCGTATCAGACGGCGTACCTTAAGACCTTTTATCCGGTTGAGTTCATGGCGTCGCTTATATCGAGCGTGGATGACCTTGACAAAATAAATCACTATATAGATAACTGCAGGTCGATGGGTATTGACCGTCTGCCTCCCGATGTAAACAAAAGCCGTGATACGTTTACGGTTGAGAACGGCAGTATACGCTTTGGTTTATCCGCGATAAAAAATGTCGGACGCGCCATGATTGTAAATCTTGTAAAGGAACGCGGCGCCGGCGGAGAATTCAGGAGCTTTGCCGACTTTATCGAGCGAATGACGGGTCAGGACATGAACAAACGCGCTCTGGAGGGACTTATCTGCTGCGGCGCGTTTGACACTATGGGAATAAAACGCTCGCAGCTGCTCGCCGTCTACGAGCGCGCGATTGAAGGTACGGCGCGCGCCGCCCGTGACAATGTAGCAGGACAGATGTCATTGTTCGATTTCGGTGACGCCGATGCTGAAATGGAATTTCCGGACATTCCGGAGCTTGACAAAAAAACAATGCTGAAAATGGAAAAACAGTCCACCGGTATGTATTTTTCCGGACATCCTATGGAGGAATACGCGGATAAAATAAAAAAACTTACAAAATATAATATAGGCGATGTGCTTGCGAGCGTACAGCGTGACGAGGACGGTAATTACCATGCTGTGGAAAACGGCATAAAGGACGGCGACATGATAGTCATATGTGCGCTTATCGCCTCGCGAAAAAATAAAACAACGCGCTCAAACTCGCAAATGGCGTTTCTCGGTTTGGAGGATATGTACGGCAGTATCGAGTGCATAGTATTTCCGAAGGTGTTGGAGGAGTATTCGCCGCTGCTTTCGGAAGACAGCTTTGTCGCGGCGTCCTGTCGTCTGTCGGTACGCGAGGACGAGGAGCCGAAGCTTCTCATGCAAACCGTGACGCCGCTTGACAGCGCGCTGTCAAGCCGCAGGGAGCCGCAAAGGCTTTATATACAGCTGCCTGAGCGCAGCAGGGAAAGCCTGAAATTGGTAGAGGAAAGTCTTGCGCCGTATCAGGGCGATATGGAGGTCAGGCTGTTTTTCTCGGATACGAGAAGAGTTATGGCTGTGCCGCGCAGACTGTTTTTCAACGGTACCCGGGGCGCGGTGGAGGATTTAAAAGATATATTTGGCGAGGAGAACGTAAGGATAAAATAGGTAAAAATAACCAAAACGACATGCGGCTTATTATGGTTTTTCAATATATTTACTCTTGAAAAATTTACAGAAATGCTATATTATTATATATATGTAATATTTTGCTTTGCTGAAAGGGAGCAGGAATATGGACGATTATATAATAATCAAGGCGCTGGAGGACGGCGTCAATATTATCGGTCTTACGCGCGGCAGGGACACCAAATTTCACCATACGGAAAAGCTTAGCAAAGGCGAGGTGTATATCGCTCAGTTTACCGAGATAACCTCCGCGATAAAGGTAAACGGCGCGGCGGAAATATATACGAAGTACGGCAAAGCGCTGTCGGATGAGAGGTAAGAATATGTGGACATTGATTTATGTATCCCAGTCGCTTGAAACAGCGGAAAAGCTGATGCATGAGCTTAAGAAAAACGAAGTCATTTCAAGACTTCGCCGCGGTGAGGCTGACGGAAACTCAATGGGTTGTTTTGAAGTGCTTGTACCCTCGACGGAAATGGAGCAGGCGCAGAAGTTAATTTTTGAAAATGAATTATTTTGATGTAGCGTGGGAGGAATGACAGTATGGAAAATAAAAACGTAAGAACAATCGGCGTTCTGACAAGCGGCGGCGACGCGCCGGGCATGAACGCCGCTATACGCGCGGTTGTCAGAGTAGGCTCGTATTATGGACTGAAGGTATTCGGAGTAAAGCGCGGCTATAACGGTCTTATAAACGGTGACATGGTAGAGATGAACGCGCGTTCCGTTTCTGAAATTCTGCAGCGCGGAGGAACCATTCTCCAGACTGCGCGCTGTCTGGAGTTCAAGGAGCCGGAGGGCGTTCGCAAAGCGGTCAATATAGCGAAGGTATTCGGACTGGACGGGCTGATAGTAGTAGGCGGCGACGGCTCGTTCCGCGGCGCGCGCGATCTTTGCGCCGCCGGACTTCCTACTATCGCGATGCCCGGTACGATTGATAATGATATAAGCTGCAGCGAGTACACTGTGGGTTACGACACATGTCTTAATACCGTTAAGGACGCTGTGGATAAGATAAGGGATACGGCCCAGAGCCACGAGCGCTGCTCAATAATCGAGGTTATGGGACGCGCGGCGGGATATATAGCGATTCAGGCGGGTATCGCCTGCGGCGCGGAGGTTGTTCTTGTGCCGGAAAAGCCGTGGGACTTTGACGAGGATATACTCCGTCCTATTCTTGAAAGTAAATCAAGAGGCAGAAAACACTCAATTATAGTTGTTGCCGAGGGTATAGGCGGCGTTATTGAAATGGCTAAGGAAATTGAGCAGAAAACGGGTATCGAGTCAAGAGCGACCATACTTGGACACGTGCAAAGAGGCGGAAGTCCGACGGTACGGGACAGGGTGGTAGCAAGTGAAATGGGCTGCAAAGCCGTCGAGCTGTTGCTTGAGGGCAAGCAGAACAGAATTGTATGTATGCGCGACCACCTTATTGTGGACGTGGATATAAACGAGGGACTTGAAATGACCAAGGAGCTGCCGGCGCAGCTTGTTTCCCTTGCGAAAAAGCTTTCAGTATAATAACCGCGAAGCGAGGATAAAATGGTGTTCATTTTGAACACCATTTTTGGACTTTGAAAAAGCTTGAAACTAAAGGAGGAGCAATATGAGAAAAACAAAAATCGTATGTACAATGGGTCCCGCGACAGATGACGAGGAGGTATTAAGAGCTTTGATGCTCAGCGGTATGGACGTCGCGCGTCTGAACTTCTCGCACGGTACCCATGAGGAGGCGCTCGTTCGTATAAACCGTATAAAAAAGGTACGCGAGGAGCTGGACATACCCGTCGCTATACTGCTTGATACAAAGGGACCGGAAATCAGGCTGAAACAGTTCAAAAACGGCAGCGCCGAGCTAAAGGAGGGGCAGAAATTTACTCTCTGTACCGACGAGGTTGAGGGTGACGAAAATCAGGTTTCCATTACCTACGATAAGCTGCCGCAGGACGTAAGAGCCGGAAATAAAATACTTATTGACGACGGTCTGATTGAGCTTGAGGTTGTCAGCGTCAAGGAAAGCAAAATTGTCTGCCGCGTTATAAACGGCGGTACCGTTTCCAACCGCAAGGGTGTGAACGTGCCTAACGTGTCGCTGTCTATGCCGTATATGAGCAAGAAGGACGAGGAGGACATTATATTCGGAATAGAACAGGACGTGGATTTTATCGCCGCCTCATTTGTGCGTACTGCGGACGATATAAAGCAGATTAAAAATATACTGACAAACAACAACGGGCGTAATATGCGCGTTATAGCAAAGATTGAGAACGCGGAGGGCGTCGAAAATATCGACGCGATTATTCATGAGTCGAACGGTATAATGGTAGCGCGCGGCGATATGGGCGTGGAGATTGACATGCAGGATCTGCCGGTAATACAAAAAAGACTTATAAAAAAGACCTATCGCGCGGGTAAGGTTGTTATCACAGCAACGCAGATGCTGGATTCAATGATAAGAAACCCGCGCCCGACAAGAGCGGAAACCACCGACGTGGCGAATGCTATTTATGACGGCACAAGCGCGATTATGCTTTCGGGAGAAACGGCAATCGGAAAGTATCCTATTGAAACCGTTAAGACAATGGCGTCAATAGCGGAGAGAACCGAGAACGACATTGATTATGTAAAACGCCTTGAAAGAATGAATTTTGATTCGCGTATGGATGTGACGAACGCTATAAGCCACGCCACCTGTACCACCGCGCACGATTTGTGCGCCGCAGCGGTAATAGCCCTGACCTATTCCGGCGGTACGGCGATGCAGCTGTCGCGTTTTCGCCCCGCGTGTCCGATTATCGCGCCGACGCTCAGCAAGAAAGCGAGAAGGCAGCTTAACCTGTCATGGGGGGTCGTGCCGATAATGAGCGAGGCGAGAAGTAATACCGACGAACTGTTTGACCATGCGGTTGAGTGCGCTCAGCAGACAGGACTTATAAAGGACGGAGATTTGGTTGTTATCACAGGCGGCGCGCCGATGGGTGTTTCGGGTACGACAAATATCATGAAGGTACATCTTGTCGGTCATATACTCGTGAGCGGAAACGGGCTGAATATGCTCGGCGCCACGGCTAATGTATGTATCGCTTCAGATTGTGAGGAGCTAAAGCGCAATTTCAGCGATGGCGATATTGTAGTTACCGACAATATTACAAAGGATATGATTTCAATACTGAGGAAAGCGTCGGGTATTATATCCGAGGAGCAGGGCGAGGCGTTAAACGCGGGCGTGCTTGCGGCGGCGCTAGATATTCCGGTAATTGTCGCCGCGGCCGGCGCGACCAAGATTTTAAAGAGCGGCACGACTATTACAATGGACGCGAAACGCGGACTTGTGTACTCAGGCTCAGAAAAGATAGAGGAGCTTGACTGATACGGACATAGAGGGGGAGGATAAGATGTCTTATGTAAGTGAAACAAGACTGACTGTACGCTACGCGGAAACGGATATGATGGGTATAGTTCACCATTCAAGATATTACCCGTGGTTTGAGGCCGCTCGCACGGATTTTATAAAGGCAATCGGAATGAGCTACACCGAGATGGAGAAAATGGGAATACTTCTTCCGCTTACGGAAACAGGAGCTAAATACTACTACGGTCTTAAATATGAGGACGTGGCGCTTGTGCGCTGTAAGCTTACAAGGCTTACCGTTGCGCGCTGCGAGTTCAAATACGAGGTGTATAAGCTGCCGGAAATGCGGCTTATGACCGAGGGAAGGACAAGTCATGGCTTTGTAAACCGCGGCTTTGAGGCAATAAATCTGAAAAAGCGGTATCCTGAAATTTGGGAAAAGCTCAACGCGCTTGTATACAAGGAGGACTGACCGTGAAAATTGTAATCCTTGACGCGCAAACACTCGGAAACGATCTGGACTTTTCCGTATTTGAGAAATTCGGAGAGGTAAAGGTTTACAATACTACTGAGCCTGTACAGCTTGAGGAGCGTGTACGCGGAGCGGATGTAATTATTGTAAACAAGATAAAGCTCGGCGCTCAAAATCTGAGACCCGCGAAATCACTGAAGCTTATATGCGTTACGGCAACCGGCTACGACAATATTGACATAAATTACTGCTGGCGCAATGAAATAGCGGTATGTAATGTACGCGGCTATTCAACCAATTCCGTGGCGCAGCTTACCGTCAGTATGGCGCTGTCGCTTATAACGCGCCTCGGAGCGTACGACGCGTACACAAAAAGCGGCGCGTATACCGCCGGCGGAGTAGAGAACCACCTGGAACCTGTGTTCAATGAAATAGCGGGTAAGACATGGGGAATAGTAGGTTTCGGCAACATAGGCTCGCGTGTAGGTAAAATAGCCGACGCGCTCGGCGCGGACGTTATTGTAAACTCGCGTAAGATACGCGGCGACTGTGAGTGCGTCGCCTTGGATGAGCTTTGCGGCCGCTCGGATATTATTTCCGTGCATGTGCCGCTTACGGCGGAAACCGAGGGCATGCTTGACCGCGCTCATATCGATATGATGAAAGACAGCGCGCTGTTTATAAACGTATCGCGCGGCGCAGTAGCCGACGAGGAGGCGCTTACCGAGGCGGTTGAAAACGGTAGGATAGGCGGACTCGGAATTGACGTGTACAGTGAAGAGCCGCTGTCGGAAAAAAGTCCTTATAACCGCATATTGCGGCGGGAAAATGTTATTTTTACTCCGCATATGGCGTGGGGCGCGTATGAGTCGCGTATACGCTGCATGGAGGAAATAGTAAAGAATATAGAAACTTTTCTTATGGGCGGAAAAAGAAACAGAGTGGATTTGTGAAAAAAGCGGATAGCCGGCGCCGGTTATCCGCTTTTATATATTCCGCGCGTTATTTTTTTCATACTCCGCTAAAAATCTCGAAAACTTTCCGACGCAGCCGCCCTTAAAGGATACGCCGAGACGCGTCAGCTTCATCAGTATTTCTTCGCATACCTTTTCGGTATACTCAATTTCCGTTTCATAATCCGTTTTGCCGAAGTAGGTGGTTTTATCGAGACAAAGCTCGCTGCCGCCGCGATGAAAACTGTGGCGCAGGGTTGACGCGCTGCCTATACGGCGGAGAGGGCCGGCGTCAATGCCGGTGATTTTTTTGGTCATTTCAGCGTCAAGAGTGTCGGGAACACCATGGATTTCATATGAGCTTTCATCGCAAATCTGAATAGGACTGTCCGCGTTCCTGCGCAGCTTTACCTGTATTATAGAGGTACCGTCCGCCGTACGTACGCGTACCATAATACGCTTTTTCCGCAACAGTCCGTTTTCATCGGTATAGTAATGATTGACCTGTTCCTTAACGCCGTCCCATTTGAACGCGGCGAGGACACGGTTGTAGAGGCTCTCGTCTATTATACTTTTAATTTCCGTTTCTGTCATACAATTCAGTCCTTGTCATATAAATTGATTTTGCTCTTTGCTGTATCTGTAACCGAGAGCGTTCAGTTTATTCTCAAGAGAGGCGCGGTCAAGCTCCATATCGGAGCAAAGCTCGTCAAGACTGCCGTAAAAATCACGCAGCTTGGTATTTATGCAGCTCAGAAGTATTGCCGGGTCTTTCGGTATCATTTATTCTCCTCCATATAGTCGTATATAAGAGTTTTTACGCGCGTGACGCCCTTTTTTATATCATATTTTACAGAGGGTATAACAGTTTTTGGAAAGCGAAGATTAGTATTCGGGGACGCGTGTATTATCCTGTACTCGCCGCCGCTTTCCGACAAAACATCGCATCGCTGAAAGATATTTTCCGCCCGCGCGTAGCCTTCAGCGGAAAAAACGCATTTATCGCTGTCCGAATCGGAAACCGCAAACCCCATATCGAAAGCCTCACAGTCGTATACGGAGTGTATTTCATGCTCGCGTGTATGACCGAAACGCCGCGGCGTGACCGTCGTACATACCTCTATACCCTCAAACGGCGTCCACTCAATTGTTATACGGTCGTCAAGCAGCTTACAGCTCCTGAAGCGACGGCGCGGCAGCACAAGCGAGTCAAGTACAAACATAAGCGTACTGTCGCCTGCCGCCTCCTCTATATTAAAGCAGCTGTGCGTAACGTTAAAGCCAAAATGCGCACTGTATGCAAACTTAAGGTACTTCGCCGCAATCTGTCCGCAGTCAAGGTACATATTGTCGCCGCACACATACGCGACAGATTTACCTCCCCGCCGTGATATAAGCATATTTGCGGGCTTAATCTTACGCAAGCTCTCAAGCTCCGGCATAGGCAGCGCGTCGCAGCTCCAGAATTCGTGGCTGTCCGGCAGCATAAGGAAGGCGTACGTCTTTAATCCCCAGTAGGGAGAGCCGTGAGCGTTATAATGCTCCGCCATAATTAAATTCGGGTAATCGTACCCGACTGTGAGCAGACCCTCGCTGTCGAATATTTTCTTGTTTATCCACGCGTCAAGGTTACGCACGATAATACCCTTCATAACTCCGAGCGGAAACGGACGAATGTCGGCGAGTACGCATGCGCTCCAGAACGCGGCCTGCGCGAAACGGTAGGTAAGCGAGCGGCCGTAGGGGAGAGCCTCTCCGTCCGCGTCAAACCAATATATAAAGTCCCGCGCGAACTCACACGCGCGCTTTTTGAATACTTCCGAACGCTCAGGATCGTCGTCGCCCATGACGGCGGCGTATATAAGCCCGTAAAAATGCAGCGCGAACGCGACATAATAGTCGCGCTGACCGTGTACGCCGTCCCGGTACCAGCCGCCTCCGAGATAAAAATCGTCTATTCTGTCAAGGCTCTTTTCAAGACGCTCCGCGCTGTAATTTCCGCCAATCCTTTTGAGCGCGATATTTACAAGAACCCGAAAAAATATCCAGTTGCTGTCGCATACTTCCTTTTCATTTATGGTACAGAGCCACTTTTCAAGACTGTCCTTTGCCGCATCCGACAGCGGATACCAGAGCTTGTCGGGAGCGAATAGTATACCGTACGCGATTGCCGCCATTTCAACAAAGCGTTGGTCGCGGTCGTGACATACGCCCCAAAAGCCGCCGCTGTTCACATCGGTACCGTCTGTAATGCCGTCAATATAAAGACGCTCAAAGCAGTCGTCGCTGCCGCCGCCGGCCCAGAACGGCACGAGTCCCCATAGCGGTCGCGCGAACGCCTCCATGTCAGCGGATTTATTCTCATACCACGCGCAGTGACTGCCGAATACGACGCCGCCGCCGTTATAGTATTTTTTCAGCGGCTGTAATATTGTTGTCAGCTGCTTTTGAAAATATTTTTTACCGTACATTATATCCTCCCGTTTACCAGTACGAATTCCAGTCGGTTGCAAGACGCGTCAGCGCCTCCATATAGAAATAGTCGCCCCATGCGCAGCACTCGTCAACGCCGCCGTTGCGGCAGGAATTTGTCGGTGTTTTTCGCGCGTATGTGCCGTGCAGAAGTAACCCGTTGGAAACGCCGCTGTCCGTGACGGCGCACATATCGGTAATCGCTTTGAGTATTTTTCTCGCCGAGTCGGTATAGCGGCGCGCTTCGACTTTGGGGAGACGCGCGGACATTTCAAGCATACCGCATACGGCGATAACGCCGGAGGAGGAGTCGCGCGGCTCGTCCGAGCCGGTGTCAAAATCAAAATCCCAGTACGGAACCAAATCCTCAGGGAGATGAGCTATAAAGTAATCGGCGACGAGGCGGAATATATTCGCGTATTTTTCATCGCCAAGCTCCCTGAAGGCGAGGGCGGAGCCGTAAATAGCCCATGCTTGCCCACGCGCCCACGCGGAGCCGTCACGGTTGCCCTGGTTTGTTACGCCCTTTACGGGCTTTCCGGTATCGGGGTCGAAGAAGTACGTGTGATGAGTAGAGCTGTCGGGACGGATAAGACAGCTCATGGCGGTAATTATATGCGCGCGCGCTTTTTCCGCGTAAATACCGTTGCCGGTAACTTTGCTTGCCCAGAACAGCAGCGGCATATTCATAAGACAGTCTATTATGAGGCGGTAATTATTTCTGTCGCCCATATCGCCCCACGCCTGAAAGAACTGTCCCTTTTCGTGGAAACGGGTCAGAAGATTGTCCGCCGCCATAAGCGCCGCGTCCCTGCCCTCTACGCTGCCGGTCAGCTTGTACGCCGCGACACAGGAGGGAGTGTACAGAAATCCCATGTCATGGTGATTTACGTTTATTTTATTCCTGATGCGCTCATAAAACGAGCGTACTTGACAGAGGGCGCTTTCTTTAAGGCGCGTATCGCCCGTACGCTCATACGCGAGCCATATCTCGCCCGTCCAGAAGCCCTCCGTCCAGTCGAGATTTTCCGTTTTGGAGTAGAAATTGTTTTCACTGTTACATTTGGGAAAGCAATCCCGAAAAACGCGTATGTTTTCAAGGACAAGCCCGGCCGCTGCGTCAAGCGCGGCGTTCGCCTCGCGGTCGGACGTTGGTGGATAATTTTTTAACTGTTCCTTTGTAATCATATAAAAAGTCCTTTCGGTATGTAATTATTGCTCCTCGTCCTCCTGTTTATCCGTGATACTGTCATTGCTTTTTTTGCTTTCCGTATCGGTTTTCTTTTTAGGCAAAATCTTTGTTGTGGAGCCGGGAGTGTGGGTTTGACAGTATTTGCTGCCGGCGGCTACGACGTTGTTACAGCCGAACTTAGCGCAGTGGCGCGCGTTGTAGCCGGATCGATTTGTGACAATAATGACGAGCAGTACCGCCGCGACAGCCGCGACGGCGAAAATAGCGGCGAACGCGGCGCAGCCTTCCTTCTGACGTCTTTGCGCGGGCGTGAGTTTGGCGTCCATGGCGTCGCGCTTGTATATAATATATTCAAGCTCCTCAAACCGCTTACGTTTCATTTTTTTTGCCATAGAAATCCCCCTCCAAATACATTATTTCTTTATATTGTATAATTATAACATATAACCGAAAAAAGTCCATATATTTTTACCGCGCCGGAAAAACCGTGTTTCTATTATATATTATACCATTTTTTAAAGCAAAAGTCAATGAATTGTCATATATATGAAAAGCGGCTGTCACAATCGTGATAGCCGCTTTTGCGCATCCTGTCCGACAGACCGTCATAAAACCCGCCGCGTTACCGGTTTATGCCGTACCGCCGAAAAATGTGTATTTTTGTTTGTATTATTCACCCGTAGCTTCGTCTCCGGCCGCCGTTACCGTTATTGTAACCGCCTCCGCCGGCATTGTGAAGTAATAAGCCTTAGTAG
>CAZWMB010000004.1:0-51500 GCA_964634635.1 uncultured Lachnospiraceae bacterium | reverse complement strand
TGTGGTGGACTTTCCGCCGCAGCCGGTTATCACCAAGGATAATGTAACTATGCAGATTGACACCGTTGTATATTACCAGATTACCGACCCTAAGCTGTTTGCTTACGGCGTGGAGCGTCCCATGATGGCGATTGAAAACCTTACGGCTACGACTCTGCGTAACATAATCGGCGATTTGGAGCTTGACGAAACGCTTACCTCGCGCGATACGGTAAATACAAAAATGCGTTCAATTCTCGACGAGGCCACGGACCCGTGGGGTATAAAAATCAACCGTGTCGAGCTGAAAAACATTATGCCTCCCGCGGAGATACAGGACTCCATGGAGCGTCAGATGAAGGCGGAACGCGAAAGACGCGAGAGCATACTCCGTGCCGAGGGTGAAAAGAAGTCGGCGATTTTGCTTGCGGAGGGCGAGAAGGAGTCGGCAATCCTGCGCGCGGAGGCGAAGAAACAGGCGGCTATTAAGGAGGCGGAAGGCGAGGCCGAGGCAATCATCACTGTCCAGACCGCCGTTGCCGAAGGCATACGAAGAATAAACGAGGCAAACCCGGGCGACCCGTATATTGCTATAAAGGCGCTTGAAAGCTTTGAAAAGGCGGCTGACGGTAAGGCTACAAAGATTATTATACCGTCGGATATTCAGGGCTTGGCGGGACTTGCAACCTCTATTAAGGAAATCGCAAAGAACGATTTGCAGAAATAAAATATGATAATAATACAAGGAGGACAGAAAATATGAGAGCTAAGTACAGGCGGGTACTGCTTAAAATCAGCGGCGAAGCGCTTGCCGGTGAGAACGGTTTCGGTCTTGACGAGCACACAATCGATCATATAAGCGAAAACATAAAAAAAATCGTGGACATGGGAGTTCAAGCGTCAATTGTTGTAGGCGGAGGAAATATATGGCGCGGCAGGAGCGGCGAAAATATGGACAGAACCCGCGCCGACCATATGGGTATGCTCGCCACGGCGATAAACGCGCTGGCGCTCTGCAGCGCGCTTGAAAGCTGCGGCGTACAGACACGCGTACAGACCGGTATTGAAATGCGTCAGGTGGCGGAGCCGTATATAAGAGGCAAGGCTGTACGGCATCTCGAAAAGGGCAGAGTGGTAATATTCGGCTGCGGAACAGGTAATCCGTTTATGTCCACCGATACCGCCGCGGCGCTTAGAGCGGTTGAAACTGAGGCGGAGATAATCCTGCTCGCTAAAAAGGTTGACGCCGTGTACGACAGCGACCCTAATATCAATCCCAACGCTAAAAAGTACGACGTGCTTACCTTCAGCGACGTGCTTTCAAAAAATCTCGGAGTTATGGACTCCACCGCCGCCTCAATGTGCCGCGATAATCATATGCCGATTCTTGTGTTCGGTCTTAACGACCCTGTAAATATAGTAAGAGCGGTAAAGGGTGAAAAAATAGGCACTCTTGTAAATAATGACGGCAAACTTTAATTTTATACCGATATAGGAGGAAGTAAAAATGGGTAAATATCCGGAAATTGAACAAAAAATGGAAAAAAGAATAAACGGTTACGCAAGCGAGCTGAAAACAATCCGCGCGGGACGCGCCAATGCGTCCGTGCTGGACAAGGTCGCTATTGATTATTACGGTACGATGACGCCGATACATCAGGTAGGCTCTATCTCGTCTCCGGAGGCGCGTCTGCTTGTAATCCAGCCGTGGGACGCGAGCGTACTGAAAGAAATTGAAAAGGCGATAAACGCGTCGGATATCGGTCTTTTGCCGCAAAACGACGGTAAGGTTATAAGACTCAGCTTTCCTCCGCTTACAGAGGAGAGGAGAAAGGAGCTTGTAAAGACCGTAAAGAAATATACGGAGGAGGCAAAGGTACAAATCCGCAATGTAAGACGAGACGCCCTTGAAAAATTCAAGGCGCAGAAGAAGGACGGAGAAATGACGGAGGACGATATGAAAGAGGCCGAAAAGGATATACAGAGCCTGACAGATAAGTATATAAAGGAGATTGACAGTATTTGCGCCGCGAAGGAAAAGGAAATCATAGAGGTTTGATTTTTATCATTAAATAGCTAAAATAGCCGCCGGCAGACAGAAAAATACCGTATGCCGGCGCTGTACTGATTTGGAGAAGTATACGCATGTTCTTTTCAAAAAATAAAAACGGTGAAATAGACTGCTCAAACCTTCCGCGTCACATAGGAATAATAATGGACGGTAACGGCAGGTGGGCAAAAAAGCGCGGTCTGCCGCGCAGCGCGGGACATAGCGCGGGAGCGGAAACATTGAAAAAAATTGTTACCGAGGCGAATAATATCGGCGTGAAATATATAACCGTGTACGCGTTCTCTACCGAAAATTGGAAACGCCCAAAGGACGAGGTGGACTATTTGATGAATTTGCTCATGAACTACCTCGTAAACGCCGAAAAAACTCTTTCCGGCGAAAACGTTGTAATACGCGCTATCGGCTCGCGTAAGGAGCTGTCCGAGGAAATGCGCGGACAGATAGCAAAAACCGAGGAATTCACAAAAAATAATACCGGTACGGTAATGAATATCGCGCTTAATTACGGAGGGCGCGAGGAAATTACCAACGCGGCGAAAACAATATGCGAAAAGGTCAGAAACGGTGACATGTCAGCGGAGGATATTGACGATACGGCGATAAATAATTGTCTGTACACTGCCGGTCAGCCCGACGTGGACTTGCTTATCCGTACGAGCGGCGAGCAAAGACTCTCTAATTTTATGCTTTGGCAGATGAGCTATTCAGAGCTGTGGTTTACCGACAAGCTTTGGCCCGACTTTACGCCAAAGGATTTGCGTCGGGCTATCTGTGATTATCAAAATCGCGGCAGAAGATTTGGGGGTGTTTGATATGCTTACGAGGATTTTAACAGCGGTGATCGCGCTCGCGGTATTTGCAGGCGTGTTGCTCGCGCCGCCAATCGTGTTTACCATCGCGCTCACGGCGGTTATATTTATGATGCTTTATGAGTGCTATAAAGCGACGGGCGCGGACGCGGCGATGAAAATTGCCGGCTTTATTTCGGCGGCGATGCTCCTTGTGTCAATGTATACTGTAACATCTGCAAGACTTATAAGCGTGTATATGGCGGCTGCGGTTTCCGTTTTGTTATATATGGCGCTTGTTGTATTTGAACACGGTAAACGCGATTACAAGGACATTCTCGCAAATGGATTTTTGACGTTTTATATAGTAGGCTCAATGTGGTGTCTGCAATTTACAAGAACATTTTTCGGTACGTCGCTTATGCTGATTACTTTTATCGCGGCGTGGTCTACGGACACCTGCGCGTATTTTTCGGGACGGTTCTTCGGAAAGCGTAAGCTGATACCGAATGTAAGCCCGAATAAAACGATAGCGGGTTCAGTCGGTGGAGTTATAGGCTCAATAATTGTTTGTTCGCTTGCATTGTGTGCCGCATCATTGATTAACGGTGAGGAAATAGTAAGGGTTATAAATCATATTCCGAACTATTTGCTTCTTGGAGCGGTATACGGCGGCGCGGGCGGAGTATTTTCTCAGCTCGGCGACCTCGCCGCGTCGGCGATAAAGCGCGACACGGGAATAAAGGATTTCGGTTGGATATTCCCCGGTCACGGCGGCTTTATGGACCGCTTCGACAGCGTTATGTATATTGCGCCGATTATATTGATTTTACTGTCACTTTTCGGTATATAAGCAATTACTGATAATGCGGAATATTAAATGAGGAGATATAAAGTGGAATTTGAACATAATATATCCGTACTTGGGTCGACCGGTTCAATCGGTACGCAGACCCTGGAAATAGCGCGCGAATACAAGGGTATAAACGTAACCGCGCTGTCGGCGAAGTCGAATATTGAGCTTCTTGAAAGACAGGCGCGAGAGTTTAAGCCCGCTCTTGTGTGCGTTACGGACGAGGGCAAGGCGGCGGAGCTAAAAATAAAGCTTGCCGACACAGATATTAAGGTGGTCGGCGGCGCGGCGGGACTAACAGAAGCGGCAACGGCCGGCAATGCTGAAACGGTTGTAACCGCCGTAGTCGGTATATCGGGGCTTAAGCCGACAATCGAGGCGATTAAGGCAAAAAAGAATATCGCTCTCGCCAATAAGGAAGCGCTTGTCACGGGCGGGCATATTGTGACGGCTTTGGCGAAAAAATACAAGGTAGATATACTTCCGGTTGACAGCGAGCACAGCGCAATCTTTCAGTCAATTCAGGGCTGTACCGACAGACATGAGATAAAGCGCATACTGCTTACCGCGTCCGGCGGACCGTTCTTTGGTAAAAAGCGTGAGGATTTGGTTGACATAACTCCCGAACAAGCCCTAAAGCATCCCAACTGGAATATGGGCGCGAAGGTTACGATTGACTCGTCAACGCTTGTGAATAAGGGACTGGAAATAATTGAGGCAAAGTGGCTTTTCGGAGTGGATATTGATAAAATTAAGGTTTTAATACATCGTCAGAGCATAGTTCACTCAATGGTTGAATATGCTGATAACGGGATAATCGCGCAGCTTGGCGCACCCGACATGCGTCTTCCGATACAGTACGCTCTGACTTATCCGAACCGTTTGCCTATATCCGGCAACGAGCTTGATTTTACTAAATGCCGCGCGCTGACATTTGAGGAACCCGATGCCGACACGTTTTTCGCGCTTGAATTAGCTAAAAGAGCGGGGCGAGAGGGCGGCATACTCCCGACAATTTTTAACGGCGCGGATGAGGTCGCGGTGGATCTGTTCCTGAAAGGAAAGCTCCCGTATCTTGGTATTGCCGAGACTATACAACGGACTATGGAGAGCGTTAAAAATATAGCAAATCCGACATTGGAGCAGATTTTGGAGGCGGACAAATATGTCCGCGAGCCGGTAAAACAGATGCGCGTTGAATAATTAGAACCTAACGGCGGCATTTATGCCTGCGTGAAATATTATCATAGGGGTCGGCGTTTCAACGCCACTCTGATATTTGTCTTGCAAATCTATAAGCCGAACCGTAATTTGCGTCAATAAACTTTAAGGAGGTTTTTGCTTGATAGTAACAATTATTGTAACAATCATAATGTTTCTTGTAATGGTGTCGCTGCACGAATTCGGACACTTTATTGTGGGCAAGCTGCTAAATTTCAAAATACTTGAATATTCCATAGGCTTTGGGCCGGCGCTTATAAAGCGTCAGAAGGGCGAAACACAGTATTCGCTGCGCGCGGTACCGCTCGGAGGCTATTGTAAATTTGAGGGAGAGGATACCGAATCGGAGGACGAAAGAGCGTTTTCAAATCAGTCGGTATGGAAACGCATACTTGTTGTCGCGGCCGGCGGAATTGCCAATATAGTTCTCGGCTTTTTTATTTTTATTGTTGTGGTCGCGTCAACCTCGCCTATGAGCGTCAACACGGTACAGTCGGTTGTCGAGCATAGCTATATAGAGGACGCGGGCATACAGCCCGGTGACAGAATTATAAAAATCAACGGCAAAAACATTCATTTTTACGACGATATGACGCTGTACCGCGGCGAGTTTCAAAAGGATACCGACGCGGTTATCACAGTTGAGCGCGACGGTGAAAAGCTCGATTTCGCGATACGTCCCACAGAACAGATTATTACCTATACCTACACTGATGAAGGTATTGAAATAAGCGACAGTATAAACGGATATGAAACAAAGGAGCTGGTACCGTATTCCGACACGGCGCCGAGAGATGACGGCAAGATAGGTCAGTCCGAAAGCTCGAAGGGTTATATTATCGGCTTTGTCGCCGCTCAGGAGGACGTCACAATTCTGAACGTATGGAGTTATGCGTGGAACGAAACGCGCTTTGTCGTAAAGCTTGTGTACCGCTCGCTTTGGGAAATGATTACCGGAAAGATTGGCGTGGATCAGATGTCAGGCCCGGTCGGTATTGTAAGCGAGGTAAATAATGCTGTAAATTCAGGCGGCAGGAGTTGGCTTTACGTGCTGAATTTGGTTGGACTTCTGACGATTAACCTCGGCGTGTTTAATCTTTTGCCAATACCCGCGCTTGACGGCGGACGGCTGTTTTTTATGCTCATAGAGTTGATAAGGCGCAAGCCGATACCGCCCGAAAAAGAAGGTATGGTTCATGCCGTAGGCATGCTGCTGCTGTTCGGACTGATTATATTTGTGTCGTTTAATGATGTAATGCGGCTCTTAGGGAGATAAGCCATGAAAAAAAACAAGAGAATTGTCAATATAGGCGGAGTTAAAATAGGAGGAGATAACCCTGTCGCGATACAGTCCATGTGCAATACCGACACGCGCGACGTAAAATCCACCGTCGAGCAAATTCATCGGCTGGAGGAGGCGGGCTGCGAGATAATCCGTGTCGCCGTACCGGATATGGAGGCCGCGGCAGCCGTAGGGAAAATAAAAAAGCAAATACGAATACCTCTTGTGGCAGATATACATTTTGACTACCGTCTTGCACTGGAATGTATGAGGAACGGCGTCGACAAGGTTCGTATCAATCCCGGAAATATCGGTGATAAGACGCGTGTAAAGCAGGTCGTTGACATGGCGAAGGAGCGTCAAATTCCGATAAGGATAGGAGTAAACGGGGGTTCGCTCGACAAACGCCTGCTTGAAAAGTACGGCGGAGTAACCTCAGACGCGCTTGTAGAGAGCGCCGCGGAGCATGTCGCTATACTGGACGAGTTTAATTTCAGGGACATAGTCGTGTCGATAAAAATTTCCGACGTGCCGAAAATGCTGAACGCGTACAGGAAATTTAATGAAATATCCGACATACCTCTGCATATAGGCGTCACCGAGTCGGGTACGCTAAAATCAGGGACACTGAAATCCGCGGTGGGATTGGGAGCGCTTTTGTCGGAGGGAATAGGCGATACCGTGCGCGTATCGCTTACAGCTGACCCTGTTGAAGAAATATACGCGGCGTATGATATTCTGAAAGTACTTGGCATACGCGGCGGGGGAGTTCAGATAGTGTCCTGTCCGACATGCGGCAGAACGCAGATAAACCTTATACCGATTGCCGAAGAGATAGAAAGGCGGCTCGCGTCAGTGAATAAGCCGATTAAGGTAGCGGTTATGGGCTGCGCCGTGAACGGTCCCGGAGAGGCGCGCGAGGCTGATATAGGTATAGCGGGCGGCAAGGGAGAAGGCATTATATTTAAAAAAGGCGAAATACTCAGAAAGGTATCGGAGAATAATATAATAGACGAACTGATGACGGAAATAGAAAATATTTGAAGAGGTAAATTTTATGAAAAAATATTTGATAATAAACGGAGTAAATCTTAATATGCTCGGCGTCAGGGAGCCGGAAATTTACGGCGGCTCCACACTTGCCGATTTGGAAAAGAGCGTTAAGAAAAAGGCGGATACCCTTGGCGTTTCGGTTGATTTTTTTCAGAGTAACTTTGAGGGTGAAATAGTCGAAAAAATCCACGGCGCGGTTGGCGAATACGGCGGTATTATAATAAACCCCGGCGCGTTCACTCACTATTCCTACGCTATCCGCGACGCGTTCGGCTCGGTAAAGCTGCCTGTTATCGAGGTGCATATCTCCAATATTCATAAGCGCGAGGAATTCAGACACACATCCGTTATAGCGCCCGAATGTATCGGACAGATATGCGGACTGGGTCTTAAGGGCTATGAGCTTGCATTGGAGGCGCTTGTATGCAGAGAAGAATAGACAGGCTGCTGGAAAAGCTTCACGATAACGAGGCGGTATTTATATCAAGCTACCCCAATATATTTTATTACAGCGGCTTCACCTCCGGCGACGCTTACCTTTTGATTTCTCACGCCTCAAAATATATAATAACCGATTCACGGTACACAATTCAAGCGCGCGAACAGACTGAGGGCTTTGATATAATAGACGTAAAGGATGGCTTTGAAAAAGTATTTTCCGGAATTCCGGAAAAATACATCGGATACGAGGAAAACGCAATGAGCGTACGTGAATATAAAAGGCTTCGTTCCAGGCTTACGGAAAATCAGGATTTTGTCGAGATGCAAAAAATGATAAACGCGCCCCGGGAAATAAAGGACGGCGGGGAAATATCCAAAATAGCCGCAGCGGAGGAAATAGGCGACGCGGCTTTCTCATATATCCTCGGGAAAATAAAACCGGGAAAAACGGAGCGTGAAATAGCTTTAGAGCTTGAGTTTTTTATGAAAAAACATGGCGCCTCGGCTCTTTCATTCGATACAATCGCCGCGTCGGGCGCGAGGAGCGCAATGCCGCACGGAACGGCAACCGGCAAAAAGCTGGAAACGGGCGATTTTCTTACGCTTGATTATGGCTGCGTATTTGAGGGGTACTGCTCGGACATGACGCGAACTGTCGTGATAGGCAAGGCGTCAAAAAGGCAGCGTAAAATATATAATACCGTTCTGTCCGCCCAAATTGCGGCGATTGACGCTATTGCCGCCGGAGTGAAATGCTCCGACGTTGACAGGACAGCGAGAGATGTTATAGCCGCCGCGGGCTGCGGCGATAACTTTGGACACGGACTCGGTCACAGCGTTGGAATAGAAATCCACGAAAGTCCGTCGCTGTCGCCTAAATGCGAGGAAATAATTCGCGGCGGAAATGTTGTTACCGTTGAACCCGGCATATATATAGACGGTTTCGGCGGCGTCAGAATTGAGGATTTAATCGTCGTTAAGGAAGATAATACGATAAATCTTACATCGTCGCCTAAGGAGCTGATTGAAATTTGACAGTACAAAATGGCGGAATTACCGCCATTTTTGTTTTATGAAATGTTATTCGTCATCTCAATCATGTTTTCCGCGAGAGCGCCGTAGCCCTTCGAGGGATTATTCACAAACACGTGCGTCACCGCGCCGGCAAGCATACCGTCCTGTATTATCGGCGAGCCGCTCATACCCTGTACAATACCGCCGGCGGCGGCGAGAATACGATTGTCCGTCACCTCAATAACAAGCTCCTTGTCAGCGCTGCTGGTTATTTTGTTAATATTTACCGTATATTTTTCGGCGCGCCCCAGCACGTTAGTGAGAATATACGCCTCTCCCTCGTGCAGCTGTTCCTTTGCCGCCACGGGTATTGCGTTTCCTGAAATCTCAGAGTCTAAATCGGCGCTGCCAAAAATACCTATATCCGAGTTCACGCTTATTTCTCCGATTTTTGTACCGTCAAACACACCGTTAATCTCTCCGGGAGTACCCTTCTCACTTTTTGTTACCGACAAAATACTGCAATTTTGTATATTTCCTGACTTAACGGTTAAAATATTACCTGTATCAACATCATTTATACCGTGTCCAAGCGCCGCGAAGGTATTCGAGGATGGGTCGTAATAGGTCAATGTTCCTATCCCTGCCGTACTGTCGCGCACCCAAAGGCCCAAGCGATATACATTGTTCTCCGTCATAGCGGGAACCGCGTTAATCATTATATCCTGATTGTCCCGTCTGACTGACAGCTCCACGCCCTCCGGACATTTGTTTACAGCGTCGGAAAGCTGCTCGCAGCTTTGCGCGGTTTCACCGTTTATTTCCATAATACGGTCATTGAGCCTTATACCGTTTTTCTTTGCGATATTTTCGCCGTTTATATCAGAGAACCCGACAACCAGAAGTCCGTCGGTATAAACCTGTATTCCCACAGCCTCGCCTATGGGGATTACATTTACCGTATCCGCGACGGCGCCGGGCGCTAAGCACATCGCAAAAATAAAAAAAGCAGTCAAACCGCCATATTTAATTTTATTTTTTTTCATATATAATATCACCGCCTCTCTCATTATTAAATTTGCCTTATCTCGCCTTATCTATACTGAAAAACTTATTGTAGAATTGGTGTAAAAAGTTTTGTATTTAGAGAGAAAATATGTTATAATGTATCAAGAAACGCGTTAGGAGAAAAGTTATGAGTAAAATACTGGAAAATTTGAACGACATGCAAAAAGAGGCTGTGACGTCAACGGAGGGACCTCTGCTGGTTCTTGCCGGAGCCGGCAGCGGCAAGACCACTGTACTGGTAAACAGAATTGCGTATATGATTTCAGAAAAAAATATCAGTCCGTGGAATATTTTGGCAATAACCTTTACAAACAAGGCGGCTAATGAAATGAAAGAACGCATCGCAGCCATACTGGGAGATACCGCGAGACGTATGTGGGTCGGAACGTTTCACTCTATGTGCGTAAGAATGCTGCGTACATGTATCGACCTCCTCGGCTTTACACGCGACTTTGTCATATATGACACAGCTGACACGCGTACGCTTATGAAGGAATGTCTGCGGGAGCTTGACCTTGATGAAAAAGCTTTTCCCGCGCGCAATGCTCTGTCGATTATAAGCGGCGCAAAAAACGACATAATGGATCCCGATACATTTGAAAGCGTATACAGAAACGATTACCGTATGAATATAGTATCAAGGGTGTATTTCAGATATCAGACCAAGCTTAGAAAAAATAACGCGCTTGATTTTGACGATATTATATTTTACACGGTAAAAATACTCAGTGAAAATCCGGATGTACTGCAAATGTATCGCGATAAGCTCAAATACATATTGGTAGACGAGTATCAGGACACCAACAATTTACAGTACCTTCTTATAAATCTGCTCGCTCAGAAACACAGAAATATTTGTGTCGTCGGTGATGACGACCAGAGCATATATAAATTCCGCGGCGCCAAAATTGAGAATATTCTGAATTTCGAGAAGGATTATCCGGAGGCGAAGCGCGTAACGCTTGAATGTAATTACCGGTCTACACGCAATATACTCAACGCGGCGAACGGCGTGATAGCCAATAACAGCGAGCGCCTCGGAAAGAGCCTATGGACAGATAACGGCGCCGGCGACAAGGTTTTTGTATTCACCGGTACAAACGAATACGACGAGGGACGTTTTATTGCGCGGCAAATAAAAAAGCGTTTTAACGAAACGGGAAATTTTTCCGACTGCGCCGTGCTGTATAGGACTAACGCTCAGTCGCGTGTAATAGAAGAAATGCTGATGCGTGAAAACATACCCTACAAGGTACTGTCGGGACTGCGATTTTATGACCGTAAGGAAATAAAGGACATAATCGCCTACCTTAGAGCGCTGCATAACCATAATGACGACATGAGTCTTGCGCGGATAATAAACGAGCCTAAGCGTAAAATAGGAAACGCGACGCTTGAAAGAGCGCGCGCGATAGCCGCCGAAAAGGACATAAGTCTGTATGACGTAGTGTCTCACGCCGACGATTATCCGGAATTCAAAACCGCCGTAAAAAAGCTCTTGGCGTTTTCCGAGATAATAGAGTCGCTTGAAAAGCTGAAGGACGTTTTGGAGCTTCACGAGCTTGCGGAGCGCGTACTGAACGACACCGGATACATGCCCGCGCTTATAAGCGACGAGTCGCTTGAAAGCAAGACAAGAATAGAGAACCTCGGTGAATTTATGTCGGTTATAGCCGAATTTGAAAAGGACGAGGAAACGGGAAACACTCTAAGTGAATTTCTGGAAAGTATAACATTGGTGTCGGATATAGACGATTACGACGAAAGCGTTGACAGCGCGGCGCTTATGACAATACACAGCGCCAAAGGGCTTGAATTTCCCGTGGTATTTCTCGCCGGACTTGAGGAGGGCTTGTTCCCGGGTATGCGCTCAATCAGCCGCGAGGAGGATATTCAGGAGGAGCGCCGTCTGTGCTATGTGGCGATAACGAGAGCAAAACGCGAATTATACATAACAAAAACAACAAGACGTACCATTCACGGACAAACTCTTCCCGCCGTTCCTTCCAGATTTTTTTATGAAATACCCGCGGAGTGCGTAGAGGACATAACGCCCGCTAAGCCTGCCGCCGCCTCTAAATTACAGGAATTGGGTATTTTTAATCTGACTCCCCCCAAAAAGGAAAAATATGTAAAATCGTCCGCGCATCGGGAGGAAAACGCGTACGGTCATTTTAAAGCGGGCGACAGAGTGGAGCACCGCAAATTCGGTCAGGGTGAAATTGTGAAAGCGACGCCCGTGGGAAACGACTGCATACTCGAAATCGAATTTGAAACGGCGGGTTTTAAACGTCTTATGGCGGCGTTCGCCAAGGTTAAAAAAATCGAATGACTCACTTGTATTATATGTTTTTATGTGCTATAATGCTAATATGATATTTTATAAAAGACGAAAAAACAATGAAGGGAAGTTTTTATTATGGCAATGACCATGACACAGAAAATTCTTGCCGACGCGGCGGGACTTGAGAGTGTTAAAGCCGGCGACCTGATTATGGCTGATTTGAGCATGGTTCTCGGTAATGACATCACAACGCCCGTGGCGATAGGAGAATTTGACAAAATCGGGGGAAAGTCGGTATTTGACAACGCTAAAATAGCGCTTGTACCCGACCATTTCACTCCGAATAAGGATATAAAATCGGCGCAGCAGGCGCTTAAGATTCGTAATTTTGCGCGTGAGCAGGATATTGTTAACTATTTTGAGGTTGGAGAAGTAGGTATTGAACACGCGCTCCTGCCGGAAAAGGGACTTGTTATCGCGGGCGACGTGGTAATCGGCGCCGACTCGCATACCTGTACATATGGAGCGCTCGGCGCGTTTTCAACCGGCGTCGGCTCAACGGATATGGCGGCCGGCATGGCTACGGGCAAGGCTTGGTTTAAGGTACCCGAAGCTATTAAATTCAACCTTACCGGCTCGCTGCCAAAGTACACAAGCGGCAAGGATTTAATCCTTCATATTATCGGTATGATTGGCGTGGACGGCGCCCTGTATAAATCTATGGAATTTACCGGAGAAGGAATGTGCTCTCTTACAATGGACGACAGATTTACCGTTGCAAATATGGCAATAGAGGCGGGAGCAAAGAACGGTATATTTGAGGTTGACGACAGGACAATTGAATACATGAAGGATAGAACCGACAGGAAATACAAGATATTTACGGCTGACTCCGACGCCGAGTATACACGGGTAATAGACATTGATTTATCAGACGTACCGCATACGGTAGCTTTTCCGCATCTGCCGGAAAACGCCAGAACTCCGGATAACTGGGGTGACGTGGCGATTGACCAGGTGGTTATCGGTTCATGTACCAACGGCAGGATTTCCGACTTGCGCGAGGCGGCTGAAATATTAAAGGGCAGGCATGTTAAAAAGGGAATAAGAGTAATAGTATTCCCCGCGACGCAGGCGGTCTACCTTGAGGCTTTAAAGGATGGCACGCTATCCGCGCTTGTCGAGGCGGGATGCGTGATTTCCGCGCCTACCTGCGGACCTTGTCTTGGCGGGCATATGGGTATTCTTGCCGAAGGCGAAAGATGCGTTTCTACAACAAACAGAAACTTTATAGGACGCATGGGACATGTTGACAGTGAGGTTTACCTCGCTAGCCCGGAGGTAGCGGCCGCGAGCGCTCTCACAGGAAAAATTACCGCTCCGGAGGAGGTTATGTGAAATGAAAGCAAACGGAAAGGTTATAAAATACGGCGACAATATTGACACGGATGTAATAATTCCGGCAAGACATCTTACAACGTCAGACCCGTCGGAGCTTGCGAAGCATTGCATGGAGGATATTGACAAGGATTTTACCGATAAGGTTCGAAAGGGCGATATTATGGTAGGAGGAGCGAACTTTGGTTGCGGTTCCTCACGCGAACACGCGCCTATCGCTATAAAGGCAAGCGGAATTTCCTGTGTTATCGCCAAGGACTTCGCGAGAATTTTTTACAGAAACGCCATAAATATCGGACTGCCCATACTGGAATGTGCCGAGGCGTCGGAGGATATTGACGAGGGTAATGAGGTGGAAATTGATTTTGATACCGGAATAATAACAAACAGGACGAAGAATAAAACGTATCAGGCGGTTGCGTTTCCTGATTTCATGCAGGGAATTATAAACGCCGGCGGACTCGTGGAATACATAAGGTCGGGAAAAATTTGACGGAGGATAAAGACTATGGCAGAATTTAATATCGCGGTAATAGAGGGCGATGGAATAGGTCCGGAAATCGTATCCGGAGCGATAACGGCGCTTGACTCGATAGCCGAAAAATACAATCATAAATTTAACTACCGTAAGGCGCTGATGGGCGGCTGCGCGATTGACGCTACAGGCGTACCGCTGCCGCAGGAAACGATTGACGTATGCGGGAGGTCGGATGCGGTTCTGATGGGCTCTATCGGCGGAAACACCGCAACCTCGCCGTGGTACAAGCTCCCCGCCCACCTAAGACCGGAGGCCGGTTTACTGAAAATTCGCAAGGAGCTGGGACTTTTCGCCAATTTAAGACCTTGCCTCTTATACCCGCAGCTTAGCGGAGCGTGTCCTTTGAAGGAGGAAATAAGCGCGAAAGGCTTTGACATGCTTATTATGCGCGAGCTTACCGGCGGGCTGTATTTCGGAGACAGAAAAACAGAGAGGGTTGACGGAGTTGTAACGGCGGTGGATACGCTGTCCTACAATGAAAATGAAATACGGCGTATCGCCGTACAGGCATTTGAAGTCGCGGTTAAACGCAAAGGAAAGGTTACAAGCGTGGACAAGGCCAATGTGCTTGACTCCTCTCGTCTGTGGAGGAAAATTGTAAGCGAGGTTTCTGAGAATTATCCCGGCGTTACGCTTGAGCATATGCTTGTGGACAATGCCGCTATGCAGATTGTACGCGACCCCTCGCAGTTTGACGTTATGGTTACCGAGAATATGTTCGGCGACATACTGTCAGACGAGGCTTCTATGATAACCGGTTCAATCGGAATGTTGCCGTCGGCAAGCCTTAACGAAACCAAATTCGGACTTTACGAGCCGAGCGGCGGCAGCGCGCCCGACATCGCGGGAAAGGATGTCGCCAATCCAATCGCGGCAATTTTGTCGGCGGCAATGCTTTTGCGTTATTCGCTTGATCTTAAAGACGAGCCGGACGCAATAGAGAAATCGGTGTCCGCGGTTCTCGATATGAACTACCGCACAGGAGATATTATGTCCGACGGCATGAAAGAGATCGGATGTAAGGAAATGGCGCGGCTTATAGCTGAAAATGTATAAATACACAGTGGGGAACAGAGATGTGCCGATCTTCTGTTCCTTTTATGTACCGCCATATAAAAACAGGAAAATAAAAAAGGATTTTTGGGGGCGCATGTAGTATTATTTAAAAGAGTGTAATTTAAACGTGTTTTTTAGAAAAAAATTGTTATACATGAAGGATATAAGGGTAAATATATTATTGATCTTAATATCCAAAGGTATATTTTTCTTGTAAATGTGTGAAAATATACCATATGAAGGGATGATGGGGTGATGGCATGGCGGGACGTATTTCCGACGATATGATTTCTAAAATATGCGAGGAAAACGATATAATCGATTATGTTTCCAAATATGTACAGCTAAAGAAATCCGGACGTGATTACAGCGGTCTTTGCCCTTTTCACCGTGAAAAAACACCCTCCTTTCACGTAAGCGGCGAAAAACAGCTTTTTCATTGCTTTGGATGCGGAGCCAGCGGCAATCTTATACAGTTTGTCATGCGCGCCGAAAACCTTGATTTTATCGACGCGTTAAGATTGCTTGCCGACAGCGCCGGCATAATTATAGAGGAAAGCAGTGACCTGAATGACGAGTCGCATGAGAAAAAACAGAAAATACTTGAAATGAACAAACTGTCCGCAAGGTTTTTTTACAGCTCTTTGAAGGATGCGAAAACAGGGATAACGGGCAGAGAATATTTTTCCAAGCGCAATATACTTTGGAAAACAATTACTGTGTACGGTCTTGGATACGCGCCCGATAATCGTGACGCTCTGCTGAAATTCCTTATGTCAAAGGGCTTTAAAGATGAAGAAATTGTCGAGGCGGGACTCGCGGTGAACCGCGACGGTAAGCTTTATGATAAATTCCGCGGCAGGGTTATGTTTCCCATAATAGATGTTCGAGGCAATGTTATAGGCTTCGGCGGCAGAATAATGCGCGACAGCGCCGAAAATAACGGATATAAAATCCCCAAATATCTTAACTCGCCCGAAACGCCGGTATTTGATAAGGGGAAAAACCTGTTTTCGCTGAACCTCGCGAAAAACGCAAAATCATCGGAGCTTATCCTATGCGAGGGATATATGGACGTCATAACAGTCTATCAGGCGGGTATAAAGAACATAGTCGCGACGCTCGGTACTGCGATAACCGAAAATCAGGCTAAGCTGATGCAGCGTTACGCGAATGAAATCCTTATCTGCTACGACAGCGACGAGGCGGGCGTCAAAGCGACCCTAAGAGCGATTGACGTTATAAATTCGGTTGGCGGACGCGCGAGGGTTGTAAGGCTTAAAAACGCAAAGGACCCTGATGAATACATAAATAAAAACGGTGTTGAGAAATTCAAGGAGGCGATCAGAAAAGCGGTTCCCTCAACCGAATTTAAAATTTCACTGATAAAAAACAAGTATGATACCACGGAAACGGACGGTAAAATACTTTTCATAGACGAGGCTGTGCAGGTACTGAGCGAATTGAAGGATGCGGTGGAGATAGATGCGTATATAACAAAAACAGCGGAGGATACAGGCATAAACCGTGACGCGATTTTGAGCAAGTATAGGGAAAAGACCTCAAAAAAGAACGCCTATAAGCGTATACCTGCCAAAACCGAGTATCAAAAAAAGACCGAGCGGTCAAAACAAAAAACCGTACGCAAAAATAATGTTACGGGTACGGCGATAGAGGCGCAGAAGCGTCTTCTGAGTCTTGCGGCGCAAAGCCGTAAGCTTTACAAGGCCGTATCAAAGGAGATGCGTCCCGAGGATTTTTCCACGGAAACATACGTAAAGCTTGCAAAGCTTTTGTATGACAGCTTTGAAAACGGAATTGAACCGGAGCCGGCGTTTATATTAAATGAATTCAGCGGTGATGAAATCAGCGATGTGTCCGAGGTTTTTTATAATATGGAAATTTACAGCGGTGACGAGGAAACAGTCAGAGAGCTTTTATATACAGTAAAGCTTGAAAAGCTTAATATTCAAATCAATAATGAAACAGGAGCCGCAAAGCTTTCGGAGCTGTTTGCCGAGCGGCAGAAACTTTTAGAGCAAAAAAATACTTGGGAGGAATAAATATAATGCTTGAAAGAAAAAAAGCAATAATGCGTGAGCTTGCTGAGCGAGGTAAGAAAAAAGGGGTGCTTACCTACAAGGAAATAACGGACGCTTTCGATGAGATTGAAATTACCGTTGAAGAGCTTGAACATTTATATGATAAAATTGAGAAGGACGGAACAGAGCTTGTCGAGGACCTTGACAAAGAACTGGAAGAAATCGAGGTTACGAAGGAGGAGCTTGAGGATCTGTCCGTACCCGAGGGTATAAATATTGACGACCATGTAAAAATGTATTTAAAGGAAATAGGAAAAGTGGATCTGCTTGCTCCGGAGGAGGAAATGTCCCTTGCGAAAAAAATGGTTGACGGCGAAGAGGCTAAGCATACTCTTGAAATGAAAATAGACTCCGGCGTAAAAATTGCCGACAGAACGCGCAAAAGATTGGAAACGCTTATTGATGACGGCGAGAAGGCGAAGAAAAATCTTGCCGAGGCTAATCTGCGTCTTGTTGTAAGTATCGCCAAGCGTTACGTGGGACGCGGTATGCTGTTTCTCGACCTTATTCAGGAAGGAAACCTCGGTCTTATTAAGGCGGTGGACAAGTTCGACTACACAAAGGGTTATAAATTTTCCACCTACGCGACATGGTGGATAAGACAGGCTATTACACGCGCTATTGCCGACCAAGCAAGAACGATAAGAATACCTGTACACATGGTTGAAACAATAAATAAGCTCGTAAGGGTATCCAGACAGCTCGTACAGGAGCTTGGACGAGAGCCTACGCCTGAGGAGCTTGCAAAGGAATTAAATATGCCGGTGGAAAAGGTACGTGAAATTTCTAAAATTTCACAGGAGCCGGTGTCTCTTGAAACTCCCATAGGCGAGGAGGAGGATAGTCACCTTGGCGACTTTATACCCGACGACGACGCGCCGGCGCCGAGCGAGGCGGCAAGCTTCGTACTGTTAAAGGAGCAGCTAAGCGACGTTTTAAAAACACTTACCCCTCGCGAGGCAAAGGTATTAAGACTGCGTTTTGGTCTTGACGACGGACGCGCAAGAACTCTCGAGGAGGTCGGCAAGGAGTTTGACGTAACAAGAGAAAGAATACGTCAGATTGAGGCTAAAGCGCTGCGTAAGCTGCGTCACCCAAGCAGAAGTAAAAAGCTCAAGGATTTTCTTGACTGATAATTTGGAGGTGCGCAATGGATTGGATTAAAATTTCCGTATTTACAACCTCTGAGGGTATAGAACCTCTGAGCGGCAGACTTTATCAGCTTGGAATAACGGGGCTTGAAATTTCCGACGAAAGGGACTTTAAGGATTTTCTCGAAAATAACAAGCAATACTGGGATTATGTCGACGAGGATTTAATAACGGAAAAAGAGGGTGAAACGAAGGTTATCGCGTATGTAAGCGACAGTGAGCCGGGTCATGAAACGCTTAGAGCAATACGCGCGGCGGTGGAAGATCTGAGGCTTACAGATACGGACAAGCGGTTCGGCAGACTTGAAATACAGCTTGACAACATGCGTGAGGAGGACTGGGCCAATAACTGGAAAAAGTATTTTCATTCTATGAAAGTGGGTGAAAAAATTCTTATAAAGCCCGAATGGGAAGAGCTTACAGAACCTACGGACCGGATAATTTTCAATATAAATCCGGGTATGAGCTTCGGTACCGGCTCTCACGACACTACCCGTCTTTGCATAGAAAGCCTTGAAAGGTACGTGACGCGGGACAGTAAAGTACTTGACCTTGGCTGCGGCAGCGGTATTTTATCCGTTATTTCACTGCTGCTCGGCGCACAAAGCGCCTTTGCTGTGGATGTAGACCCGAACGCGGTTGACATAGCCTATCAGAACGCGGAAAGAAACGCCGTTGACATATCAAAATATACCGTTAAAGCGGGCAATATAATTACCGATACCGAGCTGCAAAAGGAAATAGCAAAAAACAGCTATGATATAGTAGTCGCAAATATAGTTGCCGACGTTATAATCGCGCTCGCTCCGAACGTGCGCAGGTACATGAAGGAAGGCGGCGTTTTTATAGCCTCCGGAATTATAGAGGACAGAGCCGAGGATGTAAAGCGAACTCTTGCCGGCTGCGGCTTTAAAACAGAGGGTATTTTCAAAAGTAAAGACTGGGTATCGATAGTATGCAGATAAATTTATAAGGAAAGGAATAATAGCAATGACGGAGTTGAAAAACAATATATTTTATGTAGGAGTAAAGGACCCCACGCTGAGGGTTTTTGATATAATAATGGAAACCGAGTACGGCACTACATATAACGCGTACCTCGTAAAAGGAAATAAAACGGCGCTGATTGAAACGGTACACGACAAGCTCATGGAGTCATTTATAAAGAACATTGAGGAAATAATGCCGGTTGAGGAGCTTGATTATCTTATTTGCAATCATACCGAGCCGGACCATTCCGGATGTGTAAAAGCAATCCTGGAGCGTAACCCAAGCATTGAGGTTATAGGAAGTATTGCCGCGATTAAGAACCTAAAGGAAATTACCAATATGGCATTTAAGGAGAATGTAGCCAAGGAGGGTATGGAAATAGACCTTGGAGAGGGAAAGGTTTTGAAATTCTTTATGGTTCCCAATCTGCACTGGCCCGACACAATGGTTACTTATATAGAAAGCGACAGAACTATTTTCACTTGCGACGTGTTCGGCTCGCATTACTGCGAGGAAACCGTTACAGATGAGAATATAATTCATTATGACAGCTATGAAAAGGCAATGAAATTCTATTTTGACTGCATTGTCGCTCCGTTTAAGCCATTTGTTTTAAAGGCGCTTGACAAGCTGTCCGGACTTGAATTTGACATGGTATGTACAAGTCACGGTCCCGTGCTGAAAGAGCATATCGCCGACGCGGTAACGAAGTACAGGAAATGGAGTACGCCGGAGGTATCCGATAAAAGGACCGCCGCGGTATTTTATGTATCGGCGTACGGATATACCGCCAAAATGGCGGAAACTGTACGCAAAGCTCTCGCTGAAAACGGCTTTAACGTAAAATGCTATGACCTGACATACAGCGATACGGCAGAAACGGAAACGGCGGTAAACAGTGCGGATGCGCTTGCTTTCGGTACCCCGACAATAAACAGAAACGCTTTAAAGCCGATTTACGATATTATCTCGTCAATTGACCTGGTTAACAGGCGCAATACACCGTGTATGGTATTCGGTTCATACGGCTGGAGCGGCGAGGGAATTCAGTATGTGCAGAGTATGCTTGATATGTTCAAGCTGAAAACATTTGAAAAGCCCTTTGGCTGTCTGTTTAATCCGTCTGAGGAAAAGCTTGGCGAGCTGCGCCGCTTTACTGAGGAATTTGCCAAATCCATAAAGTAAAAATGAAAAAATAGCGTTTACCTATTGATTTATTAACAAAAATAGTATAAAATATTTTTAATAACGCGCTATAAACAATTTTAATAAAACAGGAGGCAATTATAATATGAGCAATATAGGATTTGATTATTCAAAGGCTCTGCCGTTTATCGGGCAGCATGAAATCGACAACATGGCCGGCTATGTAAAGACAGCGCACGACATGCTTCATAATAAAACCGGCGCCGGAAGTGATTTTCTCGGCTGGGTAAATCTTCCGACGGACTACGATAAGGAGGAATTCGCGAGAATAAAAAAGGCGGCGGAGAAAATTCGTTCAAATTCCGACGTCCTTATAGTTATCGGTATAGGCGGTTCGTATCTGGGCGCGCGCGCGGCTGTTGAAATGCTGCAACATTCCTTCTACAACGCGCTTGACGCGGATAAAAGAAGGGGACCCGCCGTTTTCTTCGCGGGTAATAATATCAGCTCGACTTATATGGCGGATTTGCTTGAAACCGTTGAGGGCAAGGACATATCGGTAAATGTAATTTCCAAGTCCGGTACGACAACCGAGCCGGCTATTGCTTTTAGGATATTCAAGGACCTTCTTGAAAAGAAATACGGTAAGGAAGGCGCGAAGGACAGAATTTACGCGACGACCGACAAAGCGCGCGGCGCTTTAAAGTCGCTTGCTGACGAGGAGGGCTATGAAACCTTTGTTATAGCCGACGACATCGGCGGCAGATATTCCGTGCTTACGGCAGTGGGACTCCTTCCTATTGCCGCTGCGGGAATAGATATTGACGCTATGATGCGCGGGGCAAAGGACGGTCAGGACGAATACTCAAATCCGGATTTGGCTGAAAATAAAAGCTATCAGTACGCGGTTGTAAGAAACGCTCTTTCAAGAAAGGGCAGGACAATTGAAATGATTGTAAACTACGAGCCGGCGCTGCATTACTTCGGCGAGTGGTGGAAACAGCTTTACGGAGAAAGCGAGGGTAAGGATCATAAGGGAATATTCCCCGCGGCGGCTGATTTTTCGAGCGACCTTCACTCGATGGGACAATATATTCAGCAGGGTCAAAGAATAATGTTTGAAACCGCTCTGCTTGTTGAGAATCCGAGAAAAGACGTTGAAATACTCGCCGCGGAGGACAATATAGACGGACTTAACTTCCTCGCGGGTAAAACGATAGATTATGTCAACTCCAAGGCGGCGCAGGGAACCGCTCTCGCGCATACGGATGGACTCGTTCCCAATCTTGCCGTTACTGTTCCGGCTCTTGACGCGTACAGCTTCGGAAAGCTTGTGTATTTCTTTGAAAAGGCATGCGGAATGTCGGGATATTTGCTGGGCGTGAACCCATTTGATCAGCCCGGGGTAGAGGCGTATAAAAAGAACATGTTCGCTCTTCTCGGAAAGCCGGGATATGAGGACGCGAGGGCAAGGCTTGAGGCAAGACTGGCAAAGTAAAATGTTCAATTGTTCAATGGAGGGCGCAGTCCCTCTCAAAATAAAATATTATAAAATTTAAGGAGGAAGTCGATATGGTTGAGCTTCTAATTGGGAAAAAGGGTACAGGAAAAACTAAGGTGCTTATTGAAAAGGTGAATACTGCTCTCACGGTGGCAAAGGGTAATGTCGTATATATCAGCAATGACACAAACAGGAATATGTTTGATATTAAATCAAAGGTCAGAATGGCGGACACATCCGAGTTTGACATTGAGTCATACAGCGAATTCTTAGGCTTTATCTGCGGTATTGTAAGCCGTGATTTTGACATTACCAATATTTTTGTCGACGGTATTTTCAAAATTGTGGGTACGGACAATCTTGACGGCTTTGAGCCATTTCTGGCAAGGCTTGAAAGCATGAGCTCAAAATTCAACATTTCTTTTGTTATTTCCGTAAGCATTGACGCTGAAGCTGCTCCGGAATACATAAAGAAGCTTGCGTAAAATTTACGAATGCCTGCGCGGAAAACGGATACGTGTGTTTCGCGCGGGCATAATCAGTTTATCGGAGGTAAAATACAATGCAGTATCATAGTACAAGAAGCAACCGCATTTCAGTAAGCGCGGCGCAGGCTATAAAGCAGGGACTGAGCGGCGACGGAGGTCTGTTTGTCCCCGAAAGCTTTCCGTCAGTCAGTCTTGATGATATAAAGTCCTTGGCGGATAAGTCATATAATGAAAGAGCGTATTTTGTGCTGAGTAAATTTCTCACGGACTTCACGGAGGAGGAGCTTACAAAATGCATAGACCGTGCATACACAAAGGAAAAATTTGAAACAGAGGCAATCGCTCCGCTTTATAAGCTCAATGATACGGAGTACATACTGGAACTGTGGCACGGTCCCACCTGTGCCTTTAAGGACATAGCGCTGCAAATTCTGCCGCACCTGCTGACAACGTCCATGAAAAAAACGCGGGAAAATAAGGAAACAGTTATTCTTGTGGCAACCTCGGGCGACACAGGCAAAGCGGCGCTTGAGGGCTTTAAGGATGTTGAAGGTACGCGAATAATAGTATTCTATCCCGACAACGGAGTGAGTGAGATACAAAAGCTGCAAATGGCGACGCAGGAGGGCAATAATGTCAGCGTAGCGGCGGTAAAGGGTAATTTTGACGACGCTCAAAGCGGCGTAAAGAAAATATTTATTGACGATGAATATAAAAAACTGCTCCAAAGAAATAAATTCACGCTTTCGTCGGCTAATTCAATCAACTGGGGCAGACTTGTACCGCAGATTGTATATTATTTTTCCGCTTACGCGGAGCTGCTGAAAAACGGTGAAATAACGGAGGGAGAGGAAATCAACGTAGTTGTTCCCACAGGTAATTTCGGAAATATTCTCGCGGCGTATTACGCGAAGAAAATGGGACTGCCCGTTAAACGTTTTATATGCGCGTCAAACGAAAACAACGTGCTTACCGACTTTATAACCACCGGCGTGTACAATAAAAACAGGGATTTTCATACGACTGTTTCCCCGTCAATGGATATTCTTATTTCAAGCAACCTTGAAAGATTTCTGTACGACATGACCGGCGGAGATGATAATGCGGTCAAGGATTGGATGAATAGGCTGAATACCGAGGGTAGGTATGAGGTTACGGCCGACGTAAAAAAGAAAATGCAGAGTATGTTCCGAGCAGGTTTCTGCGACGACGAGGGAACAATGGCCACAATTAAAAAATGCGCGTCTGAATATGATTATGTAATCGATACGCATACGGCTGTGGCAAAGGCGGTGTACGACCAATACGTTTCCGAAACCGGCGATACGACAAAGACTGTTATAGCGTCCACGGCAAGTCCGTTCAAATTTAATCAGAGCGTCCTGATAGCTCTTGAGGATCATAACGCCGTTGTCGGCAAAAACGAATTTGAACTGCTTGACGAGCTGTCGGCGAAAAGTCATATGCACATTCCCGCGTCCTTGGAGAGGCTGAAAAACAAATCGGTTGTGTTTGACCTGGTATGTGATAAGAGTGAAATGCAGCAATTTGTCAGTGACTTTCTTATGGTTGAGTAAGCAAATAAAATATCAGGAGGTTATATAAATGAAAAAAATAACAGCGTTACTGTCCGCTCTTGCCTTTACCGGCGTTTCCGTATCTCCCTCATTCGCGGCAAGCAGAGCCGAGAACCTAAGCAGGCTCGCTTTAAACTGCGAGCAGATACAAATTATATACAATGAAGACGTTATCGATTGCGGCGACATCCCGCCGATAAATGTTGACGGCAGAGTTATGATACCCTTTCGCACGGCGCTTGAGGGCATGGGAGCCGAGGTGGACTATAATGACGGAGAGCGTCTTGTAACCGCCGTAAAGGGTGATACGATAATAAAGTTCACCCTTATGGACGACACTGTTTATGTCAGCGACAACGGTACGGACTCCACCGTAACAATGGATACGCCTATGATGGTTGTTGACGGCAGAACTCTTGTACCCATCCGTTTCATGAGCGACGCTTTCGGTATGCAGATTGGCTGGGACGGAGAATCCCGGAGCGTTGTAATTTTCGACAGGGAGGATTATTTTAAGGATTTTGAAACAGTTGCGCCAAATCTCAGTAAGCTCATGAGTTTACCCGCGTACACATACAATACAGGCGGAGTTATTATGAACTTGGATATGGCTGACTATTCGTATAGTATAGCGGCTGAACTGATTGCGGACAGTATTTACGCTGATGACGTTCAAGGCATAGATATTGTCCTTAACGTAAAAGACAGTGATATAATAAATGACAGCTTATCGGCAAATCTTATCATCACCGGTGAAAAGCTATACATAAAAGCGGATTCTAGCGCTTTAAACGCGCTGAAAGCTATGGGACTTACGCCGGACTCGGAAACATGGTACAGCGTTGACATTGATAAGCTTACGGACTCGCCGATTACCGGAAGCGCAAAGGCTGTGATTGATATGCTTAAATTCAGCGGCGGCAATGACTATTTTCTTTCGTCCGCGCTTGGCGCGCTTGAAAATACGATTCCTGACAAGGGCGACGTATCGTATGAGGATATGTACGCTCTCGCGAACTTGTACGATACGTTCGAGCTTATAGATGATTTTATAGAAATCAGTGAAACAGAAGACGGCGGATACAAGGTCGCGATGAATATCAGCGCGAAGGATATGTCTGAAATTATAGGTCTGACATACTTGGATTGCTCAGTCAATATCTCCGTTGAGAGTAATGAAAATACTTCAATCGGTACGGAAGAATATAAAATATCCGATACGGAAACAAGCTTAACATTTACCATGAACACAAAATTCGAGAACGCGGAAACAGTAACAGCCCCGCAAATTCCGCAGGACGCGGCTGATATAACGGATACTCTCCTTAATACTATTCTGAATATTCAGAATGTTTAATTAACAGAAAACGGCATCGGAAATATATGATGCCGTTTTTAAATGTAAATATTTTTTTAATTTTTTTAAAAATAGGTGTTCAAATCAGATAATATATGTTATAATAATAAAATAATGGGTAAATATGCCTGTATAGGCGGACTTGAACAAGGAGAATAAATATGCTGAAAAGTATGACGGGATACGGCAGACGCGAGATAGTTTCCGACGGCAGAAAGATACTTGCCGAGATAAAATCCGTAAATCACAGATATTCGGACTATTCAATAAAGGTACAGCGTCGTTTTGCCTTTCTTGAAGAAAAAATAAGGGAGTACGTTTCAAAAAGCATTACCCGCGGAAAGGTAGATATATATGTAAACGTTGAAAGCTACGACACGGCGGACAATAAGATAATACTGAACCGCGCCGCGGCGGAAAATTACATAAACGCGCTCTATACTCTGCGCGACGAGTTTGGTCTTAGGGACGATATAACCGTCGGTTCAATAGCGGGAAATCCGGACATTTTTCGTACGGAGAGCGTTGAGGAGGATGAGGACGAGCTTTGGAACGTAGTCAGAGAGGCTCTTGACGGCGCTCTGGACGACTTTGCGGCAATGCGTTCCCGCGAGGGTGAAAGAATTGAAAAGGATCTTCGCGAACGCGTTGAGTATATGGGAGACCTTGTAAAAACGGTTGAAAACCGTTCTCCGCAGACAGTGCGGGAGTACAGCGACAGGCTGTATGAAAAGATAAAGGAAATACTTGACGGGCGCGAGATAGACGAGAGCAGAATACTTACAGAGGTAGCTATATATGCCGACAAGATCGCGGTGAACGAAGAAACCGTACGGCTTTTCAGTCATTTTGAGGAATTCGGTAAAATACTTGACAGCGGCGAGCCGGCGGGAAGAAAGCTTGACTTCCTTATTCAGGAAATAAACCGCGAGGTTAATACCATAGGTTCAAAGGCAAGCGATATTGAAATCTCAAAGACGGTTGTAACGCTCAAGGGTGAAATCGAAAAGCTGCGTGAACAAATACAGAATATAGAGTAGGTGATAATATGCGACTGATAAATATCGGTTTCGGCAATATGGTAAACGCGGAACGCGTTATGGCGGTAGTAAGTCCGGACAGCGCTCCGATAAAGCGTATTATCCGCGAGGCGGAGGACAGGGGAAATCTTATAAACGCTACCTATGGCAGACGTACCCGCGCGGTGCTTGTCATGGACTCGGACCATGTCGTATTGTCCGCTCTGCAGACGGAAACCGTCGCGGGAAGACTCGGAGAGGAAACTCAGGAAGGAACGATGCGTGATGAGTAAAGGGCTGTTGTTTGTCATGTCGGGACCGTCAGGTACCGGTAAGGGTACTATATGCGACGTGCTGCTTGAAACGGAGGATGTATTTCTGTCGGTATCGTCTACTACTCGCGAGAAACGTAAGGGTGAAACCGAAGGCGTTACCTATAACTATATAACGGAAAAAAAATTTAGGGAAATGATAGACGGCGGCGAGATGCTGGAGTATGCCGTGTACGGCGGCAATTACTACGGTACACCGCGCGGGAGCGTAGAAAAATCTCTTGACGAGGGAAAAAACGTGCTGCTTGAAATAGAGCCGCAGGGCGCGTTTAAAGTCCGAGGACTGTTTCCGGACGCATTTTTACTGTTTATAGCCCCGCCGTCAATGCGGGA
The DNA here is from genome assembly GCA_964634635.1 of uncultured Lachnospiraceae bacterium. Classification (GTDB taxonomy): domain Bacteria; phylum Bacillota; class Clostridia; order UBA1381; family UBA1381; genus Hominilimicola. The sequence goes on along the minus strand of CAZWMB010000004.1, from coordinate 24,458 downwards.
GCTTCGGAGACGTCTTGAGGAGCGCGGAAGAGAAACCGCCGAACAGATAGAGGAAAGGCTCGAGAGAGCAAGGTGGGAACTGTCGCAATCGATGAAATACGACCATATATTTGTAAACGGTAATCTTGAAAAATGCGTTAAGGAAGTGGCTGAAGCAATGCGTGATAAGGTCGCGAAACGCGACTTCGTTGATAAATTATTACAGGAAAAATTTTAACAACAAAAAAATTTTAACAACTATCGGAGGTAAACTATTATGATGATTAAACCCGGAATTACAGAGCTTTCAAAGTGCGTGGACAGCCGTTACACTCTTGTTGCCATGGCGGCTAAGCGCGCGAGGATGATAGGCGCTGAAATGACAAGCGACGAGATGGCTCGCGGTTCTGAAAAGCCCGTAACCATCGCCGCGGACGAGATAGCTGCCGGCAGAGTCGGATATGTGCGTTCCAAGGCGATACAGCGCGCCAAGGAATGGGAGGACGAAAAGAACGCGGCGTTACTGTCATTCTCGTCAAATGACGATACGGACGAAAACTGACCAAAGGACAGGTTAAGGTATGATTGCTGAAATTATTGTTGATAACAGGTCAAAGAATGTTGATAAGCCATTTGACTACGTCGTTCCCGCAGAGCTTGAAAATAAGGTCACGGTCGGCAGCCGCGTTATTGTGCCGTTTTCCTCAGGCAACAGGGAAATTGAGGGCTTCTGTGTCGGCGTAAAGAACAAACGCGGCGGAAAGCGGCTGAAATCAATAATAAGAACTGTCGATGACGCTCCGGCGTTTGACTCGGATATGCTGGAGCTTATTGAATGGCTTCGCGAACGCACTCTTGCGTCATACCTTGATATAATACACACGATAATACCTTCAGGCAGCGCGGTTAAAAGCCGTGAATGGCTGCTAATCGACGGCGCGAATGATAAAAGCGGTCAGACCGCTCCGCTAAGGAATAGAATTCTGGAGATAATTTCGGATAACGGAGGCGGCATTGAATATGACGTTCTGAAATCCATGTTTGAAACTGATATTCAGGCGCCTGTACGCGAGATGATAAAACGCGGCATACTGAAAAAGGAATATCGTCAGACTGCCGCCGTAAGCGATAAGAACATACGATGTATACGCCTTGCCGTACCCGCCGAGGAGGCTGTCAAATCGGCCGGCACGCTGTGCAAACGCGCGCCGGTACAAGCAAGAATGCTTGATATTCTCATGACAAACGATATTATATCCGTGTCTGACCTTGTCAGGTTCGCGGACGGCTCTAATAATGCTGCCAACGCTCTTGTAAATAAAGGTCTGGCGGAATTTTTTACTGTCAGAGCGGAACGCGACCCGTACATGGGAAGAGTATTCAAAAAAAGCGAAAAGCTTAATCCGACGCCGGAGCAGGCGACGGCTATATCGCGTATAAACCGATCAATCGACAACGCCGACAGTCGGACCTATCTGCTGCACGGAGTTACCGGCAGTGGAAAAACCGAAGTGTTTATGCAGGTCATAGAGCATGCCGTAAGCCTTGGCAAAACCGCCATAATGCTCGTGCCTGAAATATCGCTTACGCCTCAAATGGTGTCGCGGTTTATGTCGCGTTTTCAAAGCCGTATAGCTATAATACACAGCGGCTTGTCGCTTGGCGAAAGGTACGACCAGTGGAAACGCATACGCGACGGCGGCGCCGATATTGTTATTGGCGCGAGGAGCGCGGTATTTGCGCCGCTTAAAAATATGGGAATAATAATTATGGACGAGGAACATTCCGATACGTATAAATCGGAAATGTCGCCGCGCTATCACACCCGCGACGTCGCCATGAAACGCGCCGGACTGAGCGGAGCCGCGCTTGTGCTGGCGTCCGCTACTCCGTCTGTCGAAAGCTATTATAAGTCCGTTTCGGGCGAATATATGCTTCTTGAAATGAATACGCGCTATAATAAAAACAAAATGCCGGATATATATGTCGAGGACATGCGCAGCGAGCTTGCCCGCGGAAACCGAAGTATGCTCTCGAACAGAATGTACGGGGAGATAGAGAAAAATCTTGAACGCGGGGAACAGACAATCCTTTTTCTTAACAGACGCGGCTTTTCCACATTTGTGTCCTGCCGTACCTGCGGATATGTACCCGAATGTCCAAATTGCAGCATAACCCTTACTTACCATAAATACGAAGGTAATCTTAAATGTCACTACTGCGGATACACACAGCCCAATTATGTAATATGTCCTTCCTGCGGCAGCAGGTATATACGTTACTTTGGCGGAGGAACACAGCGTGTTGAGGAGGAAATAAAGCGCCTTTTCCCAAAAGCCTCTATAATACGCATGGACATGGATACAACCGGCAAAAAGCAGTCGCATGAAAAGATACTCAAACGTTTTGAAAAGGAAAGAACAGATATACTTATAGGTACTCAGATGGTAGCAAAGGGACTTGATTTTGAAAATGTTACGCTTGTAGGAGTAATAAGCGCCGATACGATGCTGCATATCCATGATTTCCGCAGCGGCGAACGCACCTTTGCCATGCTTGAACAGGTGACCGGACGCGCCGGACGCGGCAGCAAGCTTGGCAGAGCGGTTATACAGACCTATACTCCCGAGCACGAGGCGGTCGGTCTTGTCAGAACACACGACTATAAAGCGTTTTATAAAAGTGAAATTAAGGAAAGAGAGCTTATGTGGTACCCGCCGTTCTGCAAAATAGTAAGCGTTCATTTTCAGGGAGCGTCGGAAACGCTTGTGCCGCAGGCGGCAAGATATTTTGTCAAGGAGATGGGCGAATTGTCCGGCATGGGTCAGAAGATACAGCTGTTAGGTCCGATTGCGGCATATATTTCAAAGATTAAAAATAAATACAGGTGGCAGATTATATTTAAGTGCGAGGATGACGGCGCCCTGGGAAAAGAACTGAAAAGGGCGGAAACAGCGCTCAGAGCCAATAAGGACTACGGCGGCGTCAGCGTTATAATTGACAAATCACCGAATATGATATATTGATTGAGGGGAGATAATTTGCATGGCAATTCGGGAGATAAGAACGCAGGGTGATGAAATTCTTACAAAGACCTGCAAGACGGTAGTAAAGTTTGACGAAAAGCTCCATATTTTATTGGACGATATGTACGATACAATGAAAAACCACGACGGCGTCGGTCTTGCCGCGCCGCAGGTAGGTATAATCAGGCGCGCCATTGTAATAGACGTCGGCGAGGGAAAAATTGAGCTTATAAATCCGGAAATAATAGAGGAAAGCGGCGAACAAACCGGAAGCGAGGGCTGTCTGAGCGTGCCGGGAGTATACGGCGAGGTTATCCGTCCCGACAAGGTAACGGCAAAAGCGCAGAACCGCTATGGAAAATGGTTTAAAATTACCGGCGAGGGACTGCTTGCGCGGGCTATATGTCATGAGGCTGAGCATCTTGAAGGCAGACTTTTTCTTGACAGGGTAATTAAATTTCTTGACTGACGGAGTGATGCATGTGAAAATACTGTTTATGGGAACGCCGGATTTTGCGGCGTCTAACCTTATAGCTCTGATAAACGCGGGATTTGACGTTGTAGGAGTTGTATCTCAACCCGACAGACCGAAAGGAAGAGGTCATAAGCTTGTGCCGACCGAAACAAAAACCGCGGCTCTGGAACGCGGTATAGAGGTATTCCAGCCCGAGAGCATTAAAAACGGCGAGCTTATGCCTATATTGGATAAATTAAAACCCGATGTAATCGCGGTTGCCGCCTACGGTAAAATCCTGCCCGGATATGTACTCGAATATCCCAAATACGGCTGTGTAAACGTACACGCGTCGCTGCTGCCGAAATACCGCGGCGCGGCGCCCATACAGTGGGCGATAATAAACGGAGAAAGCGTAACCGGCGTAACAACCATGCAAATGGACAGCGGTCTGGATACCGGCTGCGTCTTGCTTGCGGAGGAAACGGAAATAGGAGAGTATGAAACCTCGGAGGAATTATTCGACAGGCTATCCCTGCTTGGAGGAAATGTGCTTGTACGCACACTTCACGGGCTTGAAAACGGCAGCGTGGCTCCTGTCCCGCAGGACGATAAGAACAGCACATACGCGCCCATGATAAAAAAAGATACGGGAGTAATAGACTGGACAAAACCGGCACGTAAAATTTCCAAACTGATATGCGGAATGTATTCATGGCCTCTCGCCGTGACACAATATAAAGGCGAACCGCTGAAAATCGCGTCCGCGAGGGTATGTACGGACAGCACGGACGCAGAGCCGGGAACAATACTTGCGCTGGACAAGGGAAGGGGACTTAAAATCTCGTGCGGCAAAGAAACGCTATATATTACGGAGGCTCAGTTTTACGGTTCCAAGAAAATGAATGTAGAGGATTATGCGCGGGGACACGCTGTTGAAATCGGCGCGCGCCTTGGATGAAAGGCTATGGTGATTTTATGTACGGTTATTATATTGACCCGACCTATGTGTTGGTTATACTTGCTTTTGCTCTGTCGCTTTTTGCGTCGTTCGGAGTTAAAGCTACTTTTAATAAATACAATGACGTCCGCTCCGCACGCGGTATAACAGCGGCGGACGCCGCAAGACGCATACTTGACGCGAACGGTCTGCAAAATATATCAATCGCGCATGTTTCGGGCGATTTGACAGACCATTACAGTCCCAAGGAAAATGTAATCCGTCTTTCGGACTCCACTTATAACTCTGTATCGGTGGCTGCGATAGGCGTTGCGGCGCACGAGTGCGGACACGCGGTTCAGCATCAGGTCGGGTATGCGCCCATAAAAATAAGAAACAGTATTGTTCCCATAATCAATGTGAGTAACGCGCTTTCAATGCCGCTGTTTTTCATAGGACTGATACTCGGAATAACCCCGCTCGCGCTTGCGGGCGCGCTGCTGTTCGGCGCGGCGCTTGTATTTCAGCTTGTGACGCTGCCTACGGAGATTGACGCGTCAAGACGGGCTATGAAAACCCTTGAAGGCATGGGTATATTAGAGGGAGATGAACTGCACGGCGCGAAAAAAACGCTTACCGCCGCCGCAATGACGTATGTCGCCGCGGTCGCGTCTACCGCGCTGCAGCTGCTCAGACTGCTTATGCTGGTGAACCGCAGGAGAAAATAATGGATAACGCGCGCGAAACAGCAATGAAGGTTATATATGCCGTGGAATTTGACGGAGCGTACTCCAATATGGCTTTAAAAAAGGCGTTGTCAGGAGATTTATCCGCAAAGGACAAGGCTTTTGTGTCAGCTCTTGTATACGGAGTGCTTGACAAAAAAATCACGTTAGATTATATTATAAGCAAATTTTCAAGACTAAAGCTTAAGAAAATATCAAAATATATACTTGTGATACTGAGGATGGGCGTATACCAGCTTTACTTTACCGATAAAATACCGGAAAGCGCCGCTGTAAACGAGAGCGTCAGGCTTGCGAAGCGTTACGGCCACAGCGCGTCCGTCGGCTTTGTTAACGGCGTACTGAGAAACGCCGCGGGCGCGGCGATTGAATACCCGACTGATAAAAATGAATATTTATCGGTAAAATATTCGTTTCCGCCGGAGCTGTGCGCTAAGTGGACGCGCGACTTCGGATATGATTTTACAGAGGAGCTGCTCAGCGCTTTCGGTGAAAATCCGCCGTTGAATTTACGTCCCAACACGCTAAAAATTACAGCGGAACAGCTGGCGGGGCTTTTGTCTGAAAAAGGAATAAAGGTAAGCGTACACGACGGCTATATCGTATCCGAAGGATTTAATATTGCGGGAGATGATTTGTACAGAAAGGGCTTCTATACCGTACAGGACGCGGCAGCCATGCAGACTGCGCGTATACTCAATCCCATGTCCGGTGAAACTGTAATTGACATGTGCGCCGCGCCGGGAGGCAAAACCGCTCATTTGGCGGAGCTTATGAATAATAAAGGCAAAATATACGCCTTTGACATGTACGAGCACAAGATTGAGCTTATAAAAAAGAACGCGTCAAGGCTTGGCGCGGATATTATAGACGCGTCGGTATCGGACAGCACGAAGTTAAAGCAGGATCTGTTATCCGCGGCCGACAAGGTACTTTGCGACGTACCCTGCTCGGGACTAGGCATAATACGGCGTAAGCCTGAAATAAAATGGAAAAGAAATAACATATCCGCGTTGTATGATATACAGCGCGCAATTTTGAGCAACGGCGCGCGGTATTTAAAAACAGGAGGAGAAATTGTCTACTCCACCTGTACAATTGAAAAAGAAGAAAACGAGGTCGTAACCGATGCTTTTCTGAGGAATAATAAATACTTTGAAAGGATATACGAAAAGACCTTTTACCCGAATACAGACAACACAGACGGATTTTATATCTGCAAGATGAGGAAATTAAAATGATTGATTTGAAGGATTTTGAATATGGAGAGCTTATAGATTACCTGCAGTCAATCGGCGAGAAAAAATTCAGGGCGGAGCAAATTTTTTCGTGGCTGTGCAAGGGCGCTGAAGGCTACGGGGAAATGACGAATATATCAAATGCGACACGCGAAAAATTAAATAGGGAAACATATGTGTCAACACTCAGAATACGTGAAAAACACGTTTCCCGGGCAGATGGAACGGTGAAGTATCTGTTTGAGCTTCCGGACGGTAACTGCATTGAAAGCGTGGTAATGAGCTATCATCACGGTCTGACAATATGCGTTTCAAGTCAGGTAGGGTGCCGTATGGGCTGTCGTTTCTGCGCGTCCGCAATAGGCGGGCTTTACCGCAGTCTGACTGCGGGAGAAATACTTAATCAGGTTATATTCGCCCAAAAGGACATTGGCGAGCGCATTGGGAATATTGTCATTATGGGTATAGGCGAGCCTATGGATAACCTTGACAATGTGGTAAAATTCATGCATAATGTAAATTGTGATAAAGGACTCGGCATCGGTTACCGGCATATATCGCTGTCCACGTGCGGCGTTGTCCCCGGCATTTACGCTCTGGCTGAGGAAAAGCTCCCGATTACTCTTGCGATTTCACTTCACGCGCCCAATGACGATATACGGGACAGTATAATGCCGATAAATCATAAGTACGGGATTTCGGAGCTTATGAGAGCGTGTATCTACTATGAAAAAGCTACTGGCAGACGCATAAGCTTTGAATATTCTCTTATCAGAGGCGTAAACGACAGCATGAAAAACGCGGCTGAGCTTGCGTCGCTTGTCAGAGAAATGAACAGTCACATAAATCTTATACCGGTTAATAAAGTCGAGGAACGCGGCTTTGAAAAGGGCAGCGTCAAGGAAATAAGAGCGTTTCGGGAAAAACTGACAGAGCTTGGCGTAAACGCTACTGTCCGCAGAGAATTAGGCGCGGATATTTCCGCATCCTGTGGACAACTGAGAAAAAAGGTGTTATAATAATATATGGCAAATTTATATATCGAAACGAGGTGAATAGAAGGACATGGAATTCGGCGCGGTAACGGATATCGGAATGAAAAGAAAAATCAACGAGGATAACTACTATGTAAACGAAAATAATACGTTTCCATACGCGATTGTAGCGGACGGTATGGGAGGGCATCAGGCAGGCGAGGTCGCGAGTATGATGGCTGTGGATATAATCAAAGAATATCTCGGTAAAAATCTCAGCGGGGAGCTTGACTATGTTGAAACGGGAGAAACCGTAAGACAGGCGTTCATATTCGCAAACAGTATCATTTATAGCTATGCGAAAAAACACTACAAGATAATGGGTATGGGTACAACGGCAACCCTTGCTATGGTTTATCGCGACAAGCTTATATCAGCGCATGTCGGCGATTCAAGAGCCTATACCGTCGGTAACGGTAATATACAGCAGATTACACGGGATCATTCTTATGTTCAGGAGCTTGTGGCGCGAGGCGAGATAAGCCCTGAAATGGCTAAAACTCATCCGAAAAAGAATTACATAACGCGCGCTATGGGAGCGGAAGATACCGTAAAGGTAGACATTTCAATAAGACCGTATAACGGTGAAACTATCGTGCTTTGCAGTGACGGACTTACCAATTTTGTCGACGACCCGGAAATACTTACTCATATACTGGATGAAAAGGCTCTGCAGGAAAATGCTCAGTCGCTTGTTGACCTTGCGAACTCGCGCGGCGGCGGAGATAATATAACTATTATAGCTTTAAAGATTGGAGAAATGCAGTAATGAACAGCGATAATTTAGTCGGAATGACACTTGGAAATAGATACGACATACTTGAGAAAATCGGAACCGGAGGTATGGCGACGGTATACAAGGCAAAGGACACTCTCCTGAACCGTTTTGTGGCGATAAAAATCCTGCGTGATTCCCTTGAAGACGAAAAACAGATAGTATCGAATTTTATAAAGGAGGCGCAGTCCTCCGCCAGTCTTGTACACAATAATATTGTGTCTGTTTATGATGTCGGCGAGGAAAACGGTCTTAACTACATGGTTATGGAATACGTGGACGGAATTACTCTTAAAGAGTACATAAAGCGAAACGGCGTATTACCATGGCAGGAGGCCTGTGATTTCGCCATTCAGATAGGGCAGGGTATAAGCGAGGCTCATTCCATAAATATAATTCATCGTGATATTAAGCCTCAAAATATACTTATGACAAAGGATAAGACTCTTAAGGTTACGGATTTCGGCATAGCGCGCGCCGTCGCGGGTGAAACGACTGTTGTGGGAGGCGGAGCTTTGGGCAGCGTGCATTACATTTCTCCGGAGCAGGCACGCGGAGGCTTTACTGACGCGAGAAGCGATATATACTCTCTCGGTATTGTGCTTTATGAAATGCTTACCGGAAAGGTGCCGTTTGACGGTGATACGGCTGTAAGCATAGCGCTTATGCATCTTGAAAAGGAGCCGGTAAATGTTAAATGCGTTAATATGGACATTCCTACAGATCTTGCGTATGTTACCATGAAAGCGATATCCAAGGAGCAGCAGATAAGGTATCAGGACGTACAGGAGATGCTTGATGACCTGCACGCGGTGTTGGCGGACGAACCTCTTCCGAGCCGCGAGGAGGTATACAGAAAAACCATGACTCCGGTCGAGTCGGATGACGGCGCCGGAATTGATGATTATGACGATATTGATATACTCGCCGGCGATGAAAAAGACGATGATTTAGCGCCGCGCGGACGCGCCAACCGTACCAAAACCGTGCAGAAAAAAAGCAAAAGACAGCATAAAGAGGATAAAATAGCGGCTGTGCTTGCTGTTTCAACTGTTGTTGTGATTATACTTATAGCGCTTGGCGCGTATTTCCTTATAAACATGAGCAAAGAGGCCGTCGTACCGGACTTTACAAATATGACTGTAGAGGAGGCGGAGGAGGCGGCGGCTAAGGCAAAAGTAAATTTAGCCGATGAGATAGAGTACTCGCTTTCCGATGAAATTGAGAAAAACAGGGTTATTTCACAGGATCCTGCCGCCCAAAAGGTTGTCAGAAAAAATTCCGAAGTGAAGCTTATTGTGTCGATAGGCTCTTCGGGAGGTACAATACCCGCTCCGGACGTTGTGAACAAGTCGTTTGACGAGGCTGTTGAAGAGATTATAAATGCCGGACTTAACTATACCGTTGTAGAGCAGACCTCTGACGAGGTACCGTCGGGATATGTCATAAGACAGGTTCCCATGAGCGGAACGAAGCTTAACGCAGACGACACAATCAATTTGCACATAAGCTCCGGCCCGCTGAGTGCGAGCGCGCAGCCTACCGCGGCAGCGGAAAAGGTATCCGTACCGAGCATAATAGGACTCGGACGCGAACAGGCGGAGTCAACGCTGAGCGCCAACGGGCTTGTACTCGGCAGCGTGTCAAGACAGTACTCGACAGCGCAGGAGGGGACTGTAATATCCCAAAGCCCGGAGCTTGGAAAAACAACGGTTAAAGGCTCATCCGTAAGTATTGTGCTTTCGCGCGGCCCCGAGCCTGAACAAACGGAAGTAAGTGCGGAAAACGAAAGCGATACCGCAAATAACGCATCCGAAGGCGAGGGAGATACTCAGACAGGCATAGAGGAGCCGTCCGAGAGCGATACACAGACCGAAGTGTCCGCGCGGACCTTCACAGTTAAAATTCCGGAAACGGCAAATGATACCGTAGAAGTGGAAATAGTCGTTAACGGAAGAAGCGTACACAGCGCGACACACTCCAAGGACGAGGGTACGGTTTCCGTCGATATAATGCCCACCAACGGCTCAACCACCGCTCAGGTTCAGGCGTATATTGACGGCAGCAAGGTAAGCGACCGTACAATCAATTTTAATTAAACAGTTACAGAGGATATTGCATGACCGGAATTATAATAAAAGGTATAGGCGGCTTTTACTATGTAAAGGTTTCCGATAGCATATACGAATGTAAAGCGAGAGGCGTATTCAGAAAAGATAAAATAGTTCCTATGGTCGGCGACAGAGCGGAGATTGAGGTTAACGGAGGTAAGGGGAATATTACAAAAATACTGCCGCGCAAATCCGTTCTCGTCCGTCCGCCTGTCGCAAATGTGGATACAATGCTGCTCGTTGCGGCCGCCGCCGCTCCTGAGCCTAATCTGACTCTTATTGATAAAATGCTTGTCAACGCGGCAGCCGCGCATATAGCTGCGGCTGTATGCATAAATAAAACCGACCTCGCCGCGCGTCGGGATATATCCGGAATTTATAAAAGCGCGGGTTATGAAATTTTTTCCGTCAGCGCGCAAACATGTACCGGAATAGACTCTCTGAGAAGCTATCTTGCATCTAAAACCACGGCGTTCGCAGGCTTGTCAGGCGTAGGAAAATCAAGTATACTTAATATTATTACAGACTCCGCCATGGAAACAGGCGAAGTGTCGGAAAAAATTATGCGGGGAAGGCATACAACGCGTCATGTTGAGCTGCTTGAGCTTGACGGCGGCGGATTTGTGTTCGACACTCCCGGGTTCAGCTCGCTGGAGGTCGAGGGAATAAAGGCTGAGGATCTGTGGCAGTATTTCCCTGAAATACAGTCGGTAAACGGCGAATGCCGTTTCCGCGGCTGCTCGCATATAAACGAGCCGGATTGCGCCGTAAAGGAGCTTGTAAAAAGCGGGGAAATGGCTTTGTCACGATATAACAGCTATACGGAGCTTTACAATAAACTAAAACAGATAAAGGAATGGGGAAATAAATGATACTCGCACCGTCCATACTGGCAGCCGATTTTGGAATATTGGCGGAACAAATCAGAGAGATAGAAAAAGCAGGAGCGCCATGGCTGCATATTGACGTCATGGACGGGCATTTTGTACCCAACATGTCCTTTGCCACTCCGGTTATTTCATCGATACGCAAATACACCGATATGTTTTTTGACGTGCATCTTATGATAACCTCGCCGGAAAAATATATAAATAATTTTTTACGGGCCGGCGCGGACGGAATTACATTTCATATCGAAGCCGCCGAAAATCCCGGCGAATGCATTGATATGATACGCGCTCAAGGGAAACGCGTCGGAATATCCCTAAGCCCGTCTACTCCCGTAAGCGATGCAGAGAGCTATTTGGACAAGATTGATATGATTTTGGTAATGACAGTCGAGCCGGGTATGGGCGGGCAGGAATATATTGAAAAAATGAACGAAAAGATTACATATATCCGCCGTAAAATGGGACCCGACTTTGATATTGAGGTAGACGGCGGAATAAATACAAATACAATCAAAAAAGCGGTAAACGCGGGCGCGAATATCATTGTCAGCGGCAGCGCCGTGTTTAACGGTAATATTACTAAAAATATCATGGAGCTTACAAAATGCGGGCGGTTATAATAGGAAACGGCAACATATTCGATTATACGTATATAAAGAGTAAAATCGCGGAAAACGATTTTATAATATGCGCGGACGGCGGATATAATCACGCGCTGCGCATGGGTATAACGCCCGACCTTATTATAGGCGATTTTGACAGCGCGGATATACGCGGATGTGACGTTAAAAAAATAGAGTATCCCACGCAAAAGGATTTTACAGACGGTGAGCTTGCCGTCGAATACGCCGTAAATAACGGCTTTGACAATATTATTCTGCTTGCCATGACAGGGAACAGATTTGACCACACAATAACGGATATACTGCTTTTGCGCAAATGTCCGAGAGGCGTGCTTATAGATGATAATAACGAGATTTATCTGCTGCGTGATAATCTTCACCTCAGCGGAACGCGAGGTCAAACAATTTCTATTATACCTATAAACGGAAATGCGGAGGGAATAAACACAAAGGGACTTAAATATCCGCTGAATAACGAAACTCTGTATTTCGGAGCAAGCCGGGGTGTAAGCAATGTCATGACAGATGATGAATGTGAAATAACGCTGAGCCGCGGCTTGGCTTTGGCAGTGAAGGTGAGAGTGTATGATTTATCTTGATAACGCAGCTACAACAAAACCGTCGGAGGCGGCTGTAAGGGCTATGCTTGACGCCGCGGAGCATTTTGGGAACCCGTCTTCGCTGCACGGGCTTGGACTTGAAACCGAAAAACGCATAACCGCCGCCGGAAAGCATATAGCGGACAGGCTGGGAATAGTTCGCGGCAACATACTTTTTACCTCCGGAGGCACCGAGGCAAACAATACCGTCATACTCGGCGCCGCGAATGTCGCACGTAAAGCCGGAATTCGTGTTGTGACAAGCTCGATAGAGCATCCGTCCGTGCTTGAATCGTTTCGCGTACTTGAGCGCAGCGGCTTTGACGTACACTACGTAAAGGTCAACAGGGATGGACGTATTGACCTTGATATGCTCAGTAATGTTTTGAATAAAGAAACCACGCTTGTGAGTATTATGCATGTAAATAACGAAACGGGAGTTATTCAGCCTATTGCTGAAATAAAAAAGCTGTTGCTTGAAAAAGCGCCCGACGCATATTTTCATTCGGATTGTGTTCAGTCCTTCGGCAAATTAAATACAGAGCCGCTTAAAATGGGTATTGACATAGCTACGATAAGCGCACACAAAATACATGGATTTAAAGGCGTCGGAGCGATTTGCGCACGGGATTTACGCATGCTGCGCCCGCTTATATTCGGCGGCGGTCAGCAGGGCGGACTGCGTCCCGGTACGGAAAATGTCGGAGGAATACTCGCGTTTGGAGCGGCGGCAAAGGAAATGACAGTGGACAACGGTTATATTATGACGCTGCGAAACACTATGAGAGAACGGCTTCTGACATTGCCCGGCGTAAAGATAAACGGCAGTGATGAGTATAATTCCGGCAGCATACTTAATGTGTCCTTCGCGGGTATAAAAGCCGAAATACTCCTCCATGCCCTTGAGGCAAGAGGAGTGTATGTATCAACCGGTTCCGCCTGCTCGTCACACAAGCCTCAGCCCAGTCATGTACTGACCGCCATGGGACTTTCCAAAAGGGAAATTGAGGGAGCCGTCCGTATAAGCTTTGACAGAGCCAACACGATTGACGAGATAAAATCGGCGTCTGAAATTATAGCGGAGGAATACGTCAAAATAAGGAGATAAAATGAAAGAAATAATACTTGCTAAGTACGGTGAAATAATTTTAAAGGGAGGAAACCGTCCGAGATTTGAAAATATACTTATAAGGAATATAAGCGGCGCGCTGCGCAATGTCGCAAATGTAAAAATACGCCTCGCGCAGGCCACGGTGTATATTGATGTGGAGGACAGCGCCATGACGGACGCCGTTATTGACAGACTGACGAAAATTTTCGGGCTTGTATCGGTGACAAAGGCGGCTGTATGCGATAAAAATATAAAAGACATCAAAAGCACGGCAATAGAATACCTGAAGGATGAGCTGACCGCCGGAAAGCGTTTCAAGGTCGAGGCGAAACGCTCGGACAAGTCTTTTCAGATGAATTCGCCCCGGATATGCGCGGAGGTTGGAGGCTGTCTGGATGACGCGTATCCCGATATAACGGTGGACGTACACAATCCGGATGTAACCGTCAAGGTGGAAATACGCGACTTTGCCGCATACGTATACGCGGAGGAAAACAAGCTTGCGGGTCAGGGAGGCATGCCGATAGGTACGGGTTCAAAGGCTACGCTTTTACTGTCGGGAGGTATTGACAGTCCGGTAGCCGGACATATGATCGCGAAACGCGGCGTGGAAATAGACGCGGTAAATTTCTTTTCATTTCCCTATACCGGTGAAAGAACAAAGGAAAAGGTCATAGAGCTTGCGGGCATTATCGCAAGGTATACATCTAGAATCAATCTTTACATTGTGCCGTTTACCGATATTCAGCTGCAAATACGCGATAAATGCCCGGAGGAACATATGACGCTTGTAATGCGGCGCTTTATGATGCGTATTGCCGAGCGTATAGCTAAAAAAAATAAATCAATCGCGCTTGTAACAGGCGAGAGCGTGGGGCAGGTGGCAAGTCAGACGCTCGCCGCGCTTGACGTGACAAACTCAGCCGTGGACATGCCTATTTTACAGCCGCTTATAGGTATGGATAAGATTGAAATTACAAACCGCGCAATTGAAATCGGAACCTATGAAACATCCATACTTCCGTATGAGGATTGCTGTACCGTCTTCACGCCCAAACACCCTACAACAAACCCAAAGCGCGCGAATATAGTTAAATCGGAAAACCGTCTTGACGTTGAAGGCCTGATTGACGATGCGCTAACCGGCGTTGAGATGATAGAAGTATATCCGGAATAAAGGCGGTAATTAAATATGAAAGCGAATGTAAATGGACTGAATAACGAGATTGTCAAGCTTTTAACCGATAATAAAATGACCGTTTCCGCGGCGGAGAGCTGTACGGGAGGTCTGTTCTCGGCGCTCATAACAGATGTACCCGGTTCATCGGAGGTATTCGGAGAAAGCTATGTGACATATTCAAACGCGGCGAAGGTAAAGCTGATCGGCGTAAAACAGGAAACACTTGACGCATACGGCGCGGTAAGTCGCGAAACGGCCTTTGAAATGGCGGAGGGGCTGTACAAAAGAACCGGCGCGGATGTTACGGTGGGAATAACCGGTATAGCCGGCCCGGGCGGAGGCGGCAGAGAAAAGCCGGTAGGGCTTGTATACGCGGGTATACGCGTAAACGGACGTATTGAAGTGCTGGAGATGCAGCATACAGGAGATAGGGGAGAGGTACGCGAAAAAACCTGTATTGAGGCGTTAAGATACATAAAAAACGCGCTTTCCGCTCAATAATACAGATTTCATTGGATAGCAATCATAAAAAGTCTTGCAAAAAGTTATGGTATCATATATAATTTAATCATAACGAATGATTATAAAAAAGGAGAAAGGATATGGCAAAGAATGAAAAGGAAAAGCCGCAGGTTATAAAAATGACCGATGCGGAGGAAAAAAAGAAGGCGCTGAAATCTGTTTTTCATGTAATCGAGAAGGAATACGGCGCGGGCAGTATTATGAAACTCGGAGATGCGGACGTTGCAAATGTCGAGGCAATTCCAACCGGTTCTCTGACGCTTGATATGGCGCTTGGAGTAGGCGGACTTCCCCGCGGCAGGATTATTGAAATCTACGGTCCCGAGTCGTCGGGAAAGACCACAGTCGCCCTCCATGTTATTGCCGAGGCTCAGAAAATGGGCGGCGAGGCGGCGTTTATTGACGCCGAACACGCGCTCGACCCCGTATACGCAAAAAATCTCGGCGTGGACACAGATAATCTGATAGTGGCTCAGCCGGATACCGGCGAGCAGGCTCTGGATATTGCCGAGGCGCTTGTCAGAAGCGGCGCGCTGGACGTAATAGTCATAGACTCGGTAGCGGCGCTTGTGCCAAAGGCTGAGATAGAGGGAGAGATGGGCGACGCTCATGTGGGTCTTTTGGCAAGACTTATGTCGCAGGCTCTGCGTAAGCTCACTGCTATAGTGTCGCGCTCCGGCGCTGTTGTAATCTTTATAAATCAACTCCGTGAAAAGGTAGGAGTTATGTACGGCAATCCGGAAACCACTCCCGGCGGACGCGCGTTAAAATTTTTTGCCTCCGTCAGACTTGACGTACGCCGTACGGACGTTATCAAAAACGGTACTGAGCTTATCGGTAACAAAACAAAGGTTAAGGTTGTAAAGAATAAGGTTGCTCCGCCGTTTAAAATCGCCGAGTTTGACATAATGTACGGAGAGGGTATTTCCAAGGAGGGAAATATTCTCGACTACGCGGTGGACAACGGTATTATCAAAAAGTCCGGCGCGTGGTTCAGCTATAACGGTGAAAAAATAGGACAGGGACGCGATAACGTAAGGAAATACATGGTTGAGAATAAGGAATTTACCGCGGAAATCGACAGACAGGTGCGCGAACTGCTTATGAATGGCGCCATACCGGCTCATTCCGCTGATGACGCGGAAAATAATAGCGAAACAGGCGACGGCGGAGAAACGCGGGAATAATGTTATAAATCCCGATGTATAAATAAACAAAAAAAACGGACAAAGGTTAGTAATATAGGTTAATATTAACTAAAAATCATTTAAAAATTTAAAAAAATATTGACGTAAACCGTTTTTTTTAGTATTCTAATTATATGAATAAATAATCTATAAACAGGGATATATTTTAGACAGGGGGACGCAATCCATGGTTTCAAGTGAAGTGGCAGTTCAAAATTCGGTAGGTCTGCACGCAAGACCCGCGACTTTTTTCATTCAGAAGGCGAATGAGTTCAAATCAAGCGTATGGGTTGAAAAGGATGAAAGACGTGTAAACGCAAAGAGTCTTTTGGGCGTACTTTCTCTCGGTATTGTAAAAGGTACAAGGATTTCCATAATCGCTGACGGCAGTGATGAGGAGGAGGCTGTAAAGACCTTGGTTGAGCTTGTCGAATCAAACTTTACGGAATAATTTCCAATAAAATACTGTAAATAACTCTGCATTGATGTGTAGAGTTATTTTTGTCTGAAAGCAGCGGAGGTGATTATATGTTTGATTTACAGGAGGAGCTTAAAAATTTGCCCGACCAGCCCGGAGTGTATCTGATGCACGATAAAGACGGCGAGATAATATATGTCGGCAAGGCTAAAATACTAAAAAACCGTGTCCGTCAGTACTTTCAGAGCGGCGCCAATCAGACGCCTAAGGTACGCGCAATGGTATCCAACATAGCCTATTTTGAGTATATTGTAACCGACTCCGAAACGGAGGCGCTTGCTCTTGAATGTAATCTTATAAAAAAACATCGTCCTAAGTACAATATTCTCTTAAAGGACGATAAACACTATCCGTATATTAAGATTACAATAAATGAACAGTATCCGAAAATACTCAAGGTGCGCCGATTAAAAAAGGACGGCGCAAAATATTACGGCCCGTATGTGTCGGGAATAACGCTTAAAAATACAATGGAGCTTGTACAAAAGCTTTTTAAACCGCCCACCTGCCATCGTAGGTTTCCGGAGGATATACGCAAGGGCAGACCATGCCTGAACTATCATATAAATAACTGTTTCGCGCCATGCACGGGACGCGTTTCAAAGGAGGAGTACAGGGAGGTATTCTTTAATATCTGCCGGTTTCTCGACGGTAACCACAGTAAATTTATTGCCGAGCTTACAGAGCAGATGCGAGCCGCGTCGGCTGACATGCAGTTTGAAAAGGCCGCCGACCTGCGCGACAAAATATGCGCTATACGGGAAATCGCGGAGCAGCAGAAGGTTATAAATACGGATAAGCAGAATGATAAGGATGTAATAGCGCTTGCGCGCGACGAGCAGTTCGCCTTTTGTGAAGTATTTTTTATACGTTCGGGTAAGGTAATGGGGCATGAAAGCTATAAGATAGACAACACCCGACACAGTACGGACGCGGAAATACTCACTGATTTCGTTAAGCAGTTCTATCAGGACGGGGGATTTATCCCTCAGGAAATACTTACCGAGTATATGATTGAGGATCGCGAGACGATTGAAAGCCGGCTAAGCGGCTTAAAAAAACATAAAGTCACAATATCCAGCCCCAAGCGGGGCGAAAAACGCCGGCTTGTGGAAATGGTCAAAAAGAACGCCGATATAGCTTTGGGAAATTATAGAATAAAGCTATTGAAGGAGCGTGAAAAAAACACGCTCCTTGATGAAACGCAAAAGGCTCTCGGTCTTGACAAGCGTCCCTACCGTATCGAGGCGTACGATATATCAAATATACAGGGCGCGGACAATGTAGCCGGTATGGTGGTATTTGAGAACGGAAAGAAAGCCAAACGCAAATACCGTTTATTTAAGATAAAATCCTTTGACGGCGCTGATGATTACGCGGCAATGAGCGAGGTAATATACAGACGTTTCAGACACGCGCTTGGCGAGGAGGAACAGATAAAAGCCGGTACTATGAAAAAAAATGACGCCAAATTTCTGCCGCTGCCGGATTTAATACTGCTTGACGGCGGAAAAGGGCATCTTAACGTCATAACAGAGCTTCTCGGCATGCTGGACATTGACGCGCCGACATTCGGCATGGTAAAAGACGACAGGCACAGAACCAGAGGGCTTATATCAAAAAACGGTGAAATAGCCCTTAATCCGACAAGCTCCGTATTCCGGCTGATTACTCAAATTCAGGACGAGGTACATGATACCGCCATAGCGTATCACAGAAAGCTGCGCGGAAGAATTGAGTCGGAATTGGATAAAATAGACGGAATTGGTGAAAAAAGACGCAAAGCCCTATTGACTACTTTTAAAAGTATTGATAAAATAAAAGAGGCGGACATGGACGCGCTTATGGGCGTTAAGGGAATGGATAAGAAATCCGCCCGTAACGTATATGATTATTTTCGGAGGAATGAGGATGTTTAAGCCGAACAGAAAAAAGGTCATATCGGTGCTTTTAGCGGTTTGCCTTTCCTTTTCAGCGGCGGGCTGCGATTTAATTGATGAAATTAAAAATGAATTTTCGTTGTCGGACGAAACCGTTAACGGTATATATTCGGAACACGAGCTGTCAAACAGTATAAGTCTCGGACTGTTGGACTTTGATACCTTTAATCCGCTTTTGACCAAGTCGGAAACGGTTAAGGAATGTATGGAATTTGTGTATGAGCCGCTGTTTGATATCAACGAAAAGCTGGAGCCTGTACCCGTGCTCGCGCGGGACTATTCCGTGTCAGCGGACGGGCGTACGGTTGAAATAAATTTAAAGGAAAACGTGCAGTGGCATGACGGCTCGTATCTTACGGCATACGACGTCGCTTACACAATAAAGCAAATACGTTCGGGAATTACGGAGTATACCGACGCGCTTATTGACATGGCTGACTATACCGCGGTTGAGGAGCGCACAATCCGTATTTCCCTGAATTATGCAGCGCCTAATTTTGTGTCGCTGCTGACGTTCCCTATTGTACAGTATCAGACAAGCATGAAACAAAATCCGGATTACATTCCCATAGGCACCGGAGCGTTCAGATACGAAACGCAGCTCAGTACCGAAAGGCTGTCCTTTATAGCTTTTGACGGCTATCACGGCGGCAAAGCTCAGATAGACAACGTATATGTGTACCTTGTACCGGATATTCAAAAGTACGAGTCAATGTTTGAGGCGAGTGAAATAGACCTTATAACCGGCGAGACCGTTGATTTATCCGACTATACTCCGCGCGGAAGCATAAAAAATAACGAATATATTACAAACAAAATGACATTTGCCGGATTTAATCTGCGGAACAGTCTGTTTTGGGGAGCGGAAACACGTATAGGTCTTGCCGAGCTTATAGACAAGGATTATATCGTCAATTCCGTTATTTACTCGCGCGGCGTCCCCTGTGACGTGCCGATAAATCCGTCGTCGATATATTATTATGACACAAACACAAAATTCGCCTCCGATGATTTATCTGCGCTCTCACATCTCGGAAACGACGGCTGGGGTCTGGACAGCGACGGAAAATACATCAGACGCGTGAACGAAAACAGGGAAACTCTGAGCTTTGAGCTGCTTACCGACAGCGACAGCGACGAAAAGGTGAGTATCGCGAATACAATAGCGGAGCGCTTCAGCTCATTCGGTATTCCCGTTACCGTAGTGGCTCTGCCGTACGAGGAGTATATTTCAAGAATAAATAACGGCGGCTTTGATATGATGATAGGGGAGATAGAGATAAGAGCGAACCTTGATCTATCCCCGCTTATATCCTCCGCCGGAAATTATTTTTCGTACATGAACGTCAGCCTCGACACGCTCACCGGTCAAATGGGTATGACAACGGATGAGGAACAGCTTAAAACTCTTTTTGTGCAGTACGGTGACAGTATAAAGGCGGATATGCCGTTTACGCCCCTGTTTTTCAGAAAGGGAAACGTTATTTCCAGCGCAAAGCTTAAAAGCGACGTCGTACCCTCCGCGGGCAGGCTGTACCGGGAAGTAAACGCATGGAGTGTGAAACAATGAAAATTGCGGTAATAGGCGCGGGCGCCGCGGGACTTGTGGCCGCGGCAGCCGCGGCAAAAAAGGCTGACACGGTATTATTGCTCGAAAAAAACCGCGAGGCGGGCAAAAAGCTTGCTGTAACAGGCAAGGGCAGATGCAATATAACTAACGCGGCGGACATTGAGAATTTTATAAATCAATATCCGAGAAACGGAAAATTCCTGTATTCCGCTCTGTACGCTTTTACTAACGAGGATATAATACGTCTTATAGAGGAAAACGGCGTCAGGACAAAGGTTGAGCGCGGGGGGCGCGTGTTTCCGGAAAGCGACCGCGCAGCAGACGTTGTCGCCGCCCTGAAACGCGCCGCTCTGAAAAACAATGTCATAATAAAAAACCGCACCGTACAGTCGCTTATAATAAATGACGGCGCCGTTTTGGGAGTAAAAACCGATAAAGGTAATATTACAGCTGACAAGGTAATCGTATGTACAGGGGGCAAATCATATCCCGGAACAGGCTCTACCGGCGACGGCTATCGTTTCGCGCGTCACGCGGGTCATACCGTAATCGAGCCTAAGCCATCTCTTATTCCGGTAATTACAAAGGAAAAGTGGGTCGGGGACGCAAAGGGACTGTCGCTTAAAAATATACGGCTAACCGCGTATAACTCCGATAATAAGAAGGTGTATTCCGACTTTGGGGAAATGCTGTTTACTCATTTTGGTATATCCGGACCTCTTGTGTTGTCTATGTCGGCGTACCTTGAAAATATCGGCAGGGAAGAATACAGAATTGAAATAGACCTTAAGCCCGCGCTCTCCAATGAGCTGCTCCGGTCAAGACTTATACGTGATTTTGAGAAATATAAAAATCGGCGTCTTATAAACAGTCTGGACGACCTGCTGCCTAAAGCGCTTATACCCGTTATAGTATCTCTAAGCGGAATAGAACCGCGTAAGAGAGTCAATACAATAACGCGTAGTGAACGGGATGAAATATGCGTTATTCTGAAGCATGTTCCTCTTACCGCCATAGGCGTAAGACCCATCGAGGAAGCTATTGTAACTTCCGGCGGCGTAAAGGTCAGCGAGATAAATCCGTATACCATGGCGTCAAAACTTGTACATGGACTGTACTTTGCCGGCGAGGTTATAGATGTAGACGGGTATACGGGCGGATATAATTTACAAGCGGCATTTTCAACAGGCTATCTTGCGGGAATATGCGCGTCGGAGAATATGGAGGTATGAATATGGAAGTTGGCAGCAGAGAGGTATGTAAAGCCGCGATTGAGCTTGCGCTTACCGGAACACGCGAGGAGGAAATACGCCTTAAGGAAATAAACGCCGGCGAGGGTATACGCTCGGTAGCGATAGATTTTGGCAGTGATTTTACCGGCGCCGTACCAAAAATACTGGAAAGAGCGGTTGTGGCGGCAAAGCGGGAGAATGTGATCGGCGACTCTCACTCTGAGGAAGGCGCCGTAGCGGGAGCGGCGCACGAGGCGGTGCAGCAAATTATGAATAAATGCATAGGTCTTAATCTCGGAGGTAAAATAGGCATAGCCCGCTATGGCTCGCATATATGCGTATGCCTGTTTTTCGCGATAGGCTTGTTAAATCTTAACGATATAGCGATAGGCATGGGACACAGAGTTGTTTAAAAATAATCAATAATGGAGGATAAAAACAATGGCAGTAAGAGCAATAAGAGGAGCCACGACAGCTGAAAGCAATACGAGAGAAGCGATAATTGACGCAACTCTCGAGCTTATACGGAAAGTGGAGGAGGAAAATGACTTAAAGCGCGCCGACGCGATATCCATAATATTTACCATAACAAAGGATCTTACAGCTGTTTTCCCCGCGGCGGCGGCAAGAGAAATGGGACTTACATATGTGCCGCTTTTAGATATGGCGGCTCCGGATATTGACAACAGTCTTGAAAAATGTATACGTATAATGATACACATAAACACCGATAAAACCAAACAGGAAATACGTCACGTCTATCTGCGCGGTGCAAAGGCTCTGCGTCCGGATTTGGCTGAATAACGGAGGTAGAGGGGAATGAAATATATTTCAGTTGCCGTTGACGGTCCTGCGGGAGCGGGTAAGAGTACGGTCGCGAAGGCCGTAGCTAAAAATCTCGGATATACATATATCGATACCGGAGCGATGTACAGAGCTGCGGCTCTGTTTGCCATAAACAGCGGAATTGACATAAAAAACGAAAAAAACAGGGTAATAAGCTGTCTTGACAATATAGATATTACCATAAAAAACGGTAATGACGAAGAACAGCAGATATTTCTTAACGGAGAGAATGTTTCCGAGCGCATACGCGAGGAGGACATATCTGCGGGCGCGTCGGATATAGCGGTTATTCCGGAGGTTCGCCGAAAGCTTGTCGCTATGCAGCAAAAAATGGCGGAAAGCGATAATGTTATAATGGACGGAAGAGATATATGTTCTTATGTATTGCCAAACGCTCAGGTAAAAATATTTTTGACCGCCTCCGCTCAGTCGCGGGCGGAAAGACGGTTTAATCAACTTCTTGAAAAGGGCGTGAAATGCGATTTGGAGCAAATAAAGCTGGATATGGAGTACCGCGACATGAACGACTCGCAAAGAGCCGTAGCGCCTCTCCGTAAAGCGGATGACGCTGTGCTTGTAGACACCACGGAGCTGAGCTTTGAACAGTCCGTAGAAAAAATAAAGGAGCTTGTGAAAAATGCTGTATGGAATTAGCCGTGTCTTGGTACGTTTCGCGTTGTTTTTCGTATTTAGGCTGAGAGTTCGTGGTAAAAGCAATATACCCGCCGAGGGCGGAGTAATAATCGCTTACAATCACAGGAGTAACTGGGACCCTGTAATAGCGGCTTTAAGCTGTAACAGACCGCTCCGTTTCATGGCGAAAAAGGAGCTTTTTAAAAATCCTGTTTTCGGAGGACTGATAAAAAAATTGGGAGCGTTTCCCATAAACCGCGAAAACAGCAATGTAGGCGCCGTCAAGAGCGCGCTTAAGATACTGCGCGCCGGAGATGTCCTGCTCATGTTTCCGGAGGGACATCGAATAAAAGAGGGCAGAACAGTAAAAGCTAAACCGGGAGTGGCTATCATATCGCATATGGCAAAGACGCCGGTAATTCCCGCCAATATTTCCGGCAGCTACCGTTGGCTCTGTAAAATTACAGTTACATACGGTACTCCGATAAGCCTTGAAAAATACTATGGAGATAAAATAGAGCCTGAAAAGGCTCAGGAGCTTGCCGACGGAATACTTAACGCCATAAAGCGGATGTCCGCGTAAGGAGAGATGTAACTTATGATAAGTGTAGCAAAGACAGCCGGTTTCTGTTACGGAGTAAAGCGAGCTGTGGATAATGTTTACAGGGCTTTGGACGAAAATAAAAAAATCGCCACGTTAGGCGCGCTTATCCATAATAAACAGGTAATAGAGGATTTGGAAAAAAAGAGCGTCAGAATATACGACAGGGTATCGGATATACCGGAGGACTGCGTCATTGTAATACGCGCTCACGGTGTGCCGAAATCAGTATACGGCGAGCTTGAGGGAAGGGAGTTCATTGACCTTACCTGCCCATTTGTGTCAAAAATCCATAAAATAGTGTCAAAATACAGCGCCGAGGGATATAAAATTATAATTGTCGGAGATAAAGATCATCCCGAAGTAATAGGTATTAATGGCTGGTGCGGCAATGACGCGCTCATAATTAATGACTTAAATTATGAAATTGGGGCTGATTTGCCTGAAAAAAGACTATGTATTGTAGCACAAACAACAATTAATAGAGATTTTTTTGTTCAAATCGTACAAAATGTAAAAAAAACTTGCAAAAGTACCCTGATTTTTGATACAATATGTAGTGCGACAAAAGATAGACAAAAGGAAGCGGCGGAGCTTTCGGCAAAATCGGACATGATGATTGTAATAGGAGGAGCGGAAAGCTCTAACACAAGAAAATTGTTTGAAATTTCAAAGCAACACTGCCCCGACACCTATCACGTCGAAACACCGGGGGATTTACCTGAGTGCGGAACATATAATAA
>CAZWMB010000003.1:0-52675 GCA_964634635.1 uncultured Lachnospiraceae bacterium | reverse complement strand
TGCTACAGTATAGCTAAGGCAGGAACGCCAAAATCCGGCTGTTCCTGCCCAAAAAATCACAGTATTTTATCATTGAAAAATTAATTTTACAGAAAAAAGTTCACACTTCCCCTTTTGATTTTATTCTTCTGTATTTACTTTTATAATATTTGTTACAAGATTGTCCATATACATGGGTTTGCTCCATGTAGTGTAATCAGCGTTAAACACCAATTCGGTAATATTCGTTCCTTTGTCGGCCGTACCCTC
Organism: uncultured Lachnospiraceae bacterium; assembly: GCA_964634635.1. Lineage (GTDB taxonomy): Bacteria > Bacillota > Clostridia > UBA1381 > UBA1381 > Hominilimicola. Next base: position 52,426 of record CAZWMB010000003.1, on the reverse strand, counting down.
GTAGGTTTTCATCGCCGACGAGTTGGTGTTGTTCACAAGCGTCAGCTTTATTGCTCCGGTTGACGGCGTATAATATATTTCTATATGCGCGCCGTTTGCTATAAGCTGATTGCCTGTTCCGTCATTTACATTGTTGCGCAGATACGTTTTTGCCAGACCCGTTTCCGTTGTCGTCGTACCTGCAACGGTCATAGCGTAGTCATCCCAGTTTGAGTACTCCATTTTGATAAGCTCCGTACCGTCAGTCCCATAGAGTACAAAATCTGCGGTACCGCCGGAGTTGGAGCAGTACAGGTCGAACGCGATGTTTATCATCTGATTATCCTCGCAGGTAATATCAGCTTCAAGCGCGGCTGAGCCTGTTTCCGACGCGCCGTTACTGTTTGAATACTTTGACTGCACGCCCAGAACCGCTTCTCCGGAGCCGTCCGTTGTCAGCGCGGCCGAACCGCTTATGACAAAGCCGTTAAGCTCGCCGTCATCAAAATTATTTGTCGCCGCCGATACATTACTCACGAACACATACTCCGTATTATTGTATTTTTCCGAATAGTCCGTTTCTACCGGAATAACATGTTCAAGCTCGCCGTCAATTTCATTCAGCAACCACAGCTCGTTATCGCCGCCCGCATATGAGTACAGAATTACACTGCCTCCGTTGGCAATGCTCTGACCGCTTACATTCAGCGATTTGCCGACGCTTTTGTTTTTAATTTCATAATATCCGCCATGATTTATAAGCTCCCACTTCGCCGCGTCGTCCGTTACCTCGACTTCGTCGGAAATCACGGGCTTGCTTTCCGCGTTCGACGCGAGCAGCATCCCGGCGTTTCTGTTTACAATATTGAAATACCCGTCATTCGTCGCCGACAGCCCCCACGCCGACGTGTCAAGTCCGCGGTACTCCCACTGAACAAGCTGTGTACCGGAGGTTATACCCTTTGATTTTGTTTCAAGCGCAAGTCCGCTCTTTTTGTTTGTTATAGTGACCGACTGCTCCGAGGACAGGGCCGTTATATCCACGGCTGTATAGGTTCCGTCCGCAAGAGCGGCTGTAAGCGTAAACGTACCGCCCGTCTTAGCCGTAACGGTACAGCCACCGCCTTCCCCGTCCGTAATAATCTCCGCCATATCATCGTCAGACACTGACCAGGTTATCATATCGTCCGTAAGTTCCATATCGGAAACCACGCTGTAAGCATAGCCAACGCCCGAGATAATTGTTGACGAGCCGCTGATATCCATATAATTCAACGGCTCCAAATCAGAGCTTGTATTTATGTCGTCCGTCACGGGCGTCATTCTGTCCCATATAATAAGCTTGTAGGTACAGCCGGTAAAGTCGCCCGCAATCGTGTCCTCATCCTTGTTTCGGGTTATTGTTTTCAGCGCGCCATTGTTGTCATAAACCGCAAAATACTTATCATATCCCAAAAACGCGCTTGAAACTGTATACTTATAGCTTACTTCCTCTTCCGACGGCTCAAATTTATTAACTGCGGCGTCCTCGCCTATAACGAAGGTCGTGATTGAGTTAGCCTTCAGAGCCGCCGTAAATTTCTTATCCTTAACGTCAATCGGGTCAAGCCGCGCCCAGCGCTCTCCGCCGTCCATAGCGCCGCTTGTACGTATAACTCTCGCCTGCGAGCCGGTTTTTGCAAAGGCTCTCAGGTCAAACTCGGTTGTTTTATCCGTGCCGCCGGTATTTACAGCGACAATAACAATCTCCCCCGTATCTTTATTATACGCGGCAAGAGAGTTGTCCGCCGACCCGATAATTGTCATGCCCGGCTGAATGTACCTTGTAAACTGACCGTAGCCATAATACTTCTGTGTAAGCTCAATCTCCTGCGCGTCATGATTTACCATGCCCACTCCCCAAAGACCGCCGCTCTGATTGAGAGAGTTATCAGCTTCCGTATAAGTTCCGTTGGGAGCCTGAAACTCCGAGTCCTTATGGACGTCAAGTATATCCCACATTACCCACGCGGACGGCTGCATACCGTTCATATCCGCAATAATAAAATTTGCGAGATTGAGCGCGCTGCTCATGTTGCCCGCGTTTGTTCCGGCGGTACCTCCGTTATCAACCTCGCTCATCCAGAAATTCTTACCGCTGTCTATCGCCGTCTGCTTTAACGAGGCAAAATTAGCGGCGCTTCTGTCACTGTAGCTATGGGTGTCAAACCTGCCGAGAGCGGACTTCGCCTCATCCGTGAGCGCGTTATATGAGCTTACCGAATATTTCAGGCTTGTTTCGTCCATACCCGCGACAAGAGCGTCTATATTTTTCGCGTCAAACGCGTCCCTCACCGCCGTTATGATACCTGACTGATGCTCTCCCTGCGCGACAAGGTTCCCCTCCTGCTTAGCGTTAAGCGCAGTCCAATACTTTGAAGCGGGGTTCGGCTCGTTCATAGGCGAATAGCTGTCGAACGTCAGACCTATACTGTCCATATGCTCCGCTACGTCGGCGAGAAAATCCGCGAAAATATCATAATTGTCAGGGCTGAGGTTCTCATCTCCCTCGTTGACTCCGCCGCCCGAGCAGCCGCTTACCGTCATGAACCATGGCGGAGAGTTGGTGTAGCCCTCTATATGCACATCGTCATTCCGCTTTTTTATTTCCTTCAGTACGTTAACCTGATTACAGTCCGCGTCCCAGTCATAGTCGTAAACAACGTCGCCGTTTGCATCGGTCGCAAAGGAGCCGTCCTCATTGTACCGCGGTACGGCAAAGCACGGCAGCTTGGAATCGGAACGCGTAACATGGTCATGAGTAGGATCGTCTCCGCCGCCGACATTATAGCGGACAATATCAAGCCCCAAGCCTTCTTCGCTGTAAAACAGCTCCGCCGCCGACTGCGCCAAGACGTCGCTATATCCGATACGATTGCCCCACCAGCCCATACTGGTACCCCAGCCCTCGAACTCGCCGTTGTTAAACGGCGACGCGTTCGCCGGGTCAAGTCTTATAACCTGTTCGGGCGGCGTGTCCTCCGCCGACGCCGCGGCCGCGGCCGCGGGAAGTACGGATATGATTAATGTCAGCGCTGTCAGTGCAGCCAAAATTTTTTTCCTCATAATTTTTCTCTCCTTCTTCAAAGTAAATTATCCTTAGCCGCCATTGCCGCGCCGACAATACCCGCGTCATTGAGCAGCTTAGCTATCCTTATATCCGTTTTCGGCATATATTTATTGAAATCATACCTATACACCGTTTCTCTGACAGGCGCAAGGAGCGTATCGCCCTCCTTGCTTATACCGCCGCCGATTACAAGCGTTTCAGGCTGAAATATATTTACAATGCTTGTAATACCCTCGGCTATATAACGGAGATAATTATCGCGTACCTTTATCGCCGCCTCGTCGCCTTCGCGCGCGCAGTCAAACGCGGTGCGTCCGCTTACATGACCGACGCGCTCAACCCATTTACGCATAATCGAGGACGGGTACCGCTTCATCATCTCCTTAGTCTGCTCAATGAGCGCCGTAACCGACGCGTAGCGTTCGAAACAGCCGCGCTTGCCGCAGGTACATTCAATTCCTCCCTGCTCCACCGTCATATGTCCTATTTCACCGCCCGCGCCATTAAATCCGCGGTAGATTTTCTTATTTAAGATTATTCCGCCGCCGACTCCCGTACCGAGAGTTACAAATACAAAGCTGTCGCAGTCGTGTCCGCAGGCGATATATTCGCCGTAGGCCGCGGCGTTTGCGTCGTTCTCCATAAATATCGGCGCGTCTATATATCTGCCCAGCTCATCTGCCATAGGCGCTTTTCTGAACTTAAGGTTTCCCGCGTACACAACAACGCCGTTATCGCTGTCCACCGTTCCGGGACTTCCTATTCCGACAGCCTTTATATCGCTAAGACTAACTCCCGCTCCGTCCGCGACCTTCCCGCAAAGCGACGCCATATCCCGTACAATTTCAGTATAATCTCTGCCGCGCAGCGTCGGCACGGAGCCTTTGGCAATTATCCGCCCTAAGCCGTTCACTATTCCCGCGGCAATATTCGTACCGCCCAAATCTATACCTATATACATTTACGCCTCCGATATCAGTCCGTTATCAGTCCATATTTTTGCCCGTGCTTTTTATGACTATAATAGAAGTCATAGGTCTGCCGTTTTTATAAACGGTTTTCGCGGTCACAGAGCATAACCTGTACACTCCGCATTGATAGCGCAGAGCGAGCGTGCAGTGCGTCGGGTCGGTACTTGCGCGCAAATGCTCGCAAAGATTTATAAAGGCTTTTTTATAAGCCGGATGAACCAGATTACTTCCCATAATCGAGCGCGGAACGTCCTCCAGAATTTCTCCCGCTATATACGCTCCGCTCCATTCCGGCTTTGTCTTAACCTCTATACATCTCGTTTCAAAATTATATTCAAGCACTATCGCCTCAATAAGCTCAAGCGCCGTTTCAAAGCCGCGGCGCGACATGTCAAGCTCGTTCGCCATATTTCGCTGCGCTGTGGAGTCGGAAACGGCGGTATAATACATTTCATTTCCGTTGCGCTCCGCGAGAAAGTATATCCGCGCTGTAATCCACCGCGTCTGACCGTTATGTATTCTGCGAATTTGAATGGTATGTCCTTCATATTTAGCTCTGCGCGCCGCTTTTATGCCTTCGAGAGCTATTTCCCTGTCCGACGGATGCGTCAGAGCGAGAATATCCTCCTCCTCGGAATAACTGCCGGTTATGTCCCTATATATGTCGTTTGCCTTCAATAACCACATTCTGTTTCCGTCAAACTCGTAAATTGCCACTCCGCCGAGTATATTATTGAGTAGATTTTCAGTCATGAAATCGGAGTGAAACAGCTCCTCTATGGCTATTTTTCCTCCGTCCTCACCGCTGCGCGGATTTGTATCCACATTATTCGGCTCCTTTATGTACTCCTCAAATTCCTCGTCGCTTATGGGACGCGAGAAATAAAAACCCTGCGCGTAGTAGCAGCCAAGGCTCATAAGGAACAGCCTCTGTTCGTCAGTTTCCACGCCCTCCGCTATGGTTTGCAGTCCTATCCACTTCGCCATTCTGATTACCGACTCAAGAATTTCACGTCCTTTTTCATTCCCGTCCGTACCCGACTCCAAAAATCGTGTGTCTATTTTAAGTACGTCCACATTTATATCCTTTAGAATGTTCAGCGACGAGTACCCGCTGCCAAAATCATCCATAAGCACCTTGAAACCTATATTCCTCAGGTTATCCACAAGCTCAATAATACGCTTTTCGTCACTTGTAAACGCGCTTTCGGTAATCTCTATTTCAATAAGCGAGCGGTCAATATTATACTTCTTCGTAAAAAGCTCAAACAGCGCCGCGACGTCAAGCTCAAGCATGTCAATCCGCGACACGTTCACCGACACCGGTACCGCGGTATAGCCCTTATCGAGCCACCCGCGTATAAGGCGGCAGGTTTGTTCCCACACGTACGCGTCCAGCTTGGTTATAAGCATATTCTGCTCAAACAACGGAATGAAGTCCTTCGGATATATCAACCCGCGCTTTGGGTGCTGCCACCTGACAAGACTTTCCGCCCCGACAATTTTATTTGTTCTTATATCGAATTTCGGCTGCAGGTATACCTTAAATTCACAATCGGCGAAAGCTTTGTCGGTATCGCTGAGCAAATCGTTCTGCGCCCATAAATACTCGCTTATGTCCTTATTGTACTCGGCTACATTGTTTATATAATTATTTTTCGCCATGTCCTTAGCCATATTCGCCTTGTCGCACATAAGTCTTACAGGTATGCTGTGAATTTTCACCCTATACAGTCCGACAGCTATTTTTATATCGGTTTCAAGCGCATAAGCCGACACCCAGCTCTGTATTTCATTGCCTATGGTCTTTGGATTGATATTCTCCTCTCTGTCCATAAACGAAAATACGTCCGCTGACAGTCTGCCGGCGGCAAGATTGTACTCCTCCGCCCTGTCACGCAGCTTTTTGCCTATGTACATAAGAAGCCTGTCGCCCTCCAGAAATCCGAAACGGTCGTTTATGTATTTGAACTTTTCAATATCAAAGCAGACTATAACAAACTTTCCGTCAGGGTCGGCGTCAAGCCGTTTACGGACTCTGCGGTAAAACGTATTTCTATTGTAAAGTCCTGTCAGTTCGTCCTCCCGCTGAAGCTTTTTTATTTTCTTTTTCAGCTCTTCCACCTCAGCGGCAAGCTCCTCTTCCCTTGTCATTGACAAGACCTCCTTTCCAAATACATCCATTTATATTATAACACATATACCCAATTTTGAAAAGAATTATTTTTCTTTTTTGTAACATTTTATATATATATATTCTGGTTGAGTACGGAACGGTATTATGGTACAATTATACAGGGAGTGATAAAATTGAAATACAAATATATATTTTTTGACCTCGACGGGACGCTCACCGACCCTCAGGAGGGTATTACCAACTGCGTCGGGTACGCTCTTGAATATTACGGAATACACGAAACCGATTATTCCAAACTGATGCGCTTCATAGGTCCGCCGCTTGTCAGGTCTTTTAAGGAGTACTACGGATTTGATGAAAAAAAGGCTCTTCGCGCGGTGGACAAGTACCGCGAACGGTTCTCAACGGTGGGTTTATTTGAAAACAAAGTCTTCGAGGGTATATACGACGTACTGCAAAAGCTGACGGATAGCGGTCATGTACTCGCGCTCGCGACGTCAAAGCCTCGCGTGTACGCCGACAGAATTATGAAAAAATATCATCTTCGTCCGTATTTTAAGCTTATATGCGGCTCCGAGCTTGACGGTACGCGCAATGATAAGGACGAGGTGATTGAGTACGCAATAAATTCGCTTGCCTGTCCGAGAGATAAAATAATAATGGTGGGCGACCGTAAGCACGATATAATAGGCGCGAAAAAGTGCGGTATCGCCTCCTGCGGCGTTCGTTTCGGCTACGCCGAGGAGGGCGAACTGGAGGACGCGGGCGCGGATTATATAGCGGACACGCCCGGCGACTTGCTTTCAATTCTGACGCAGCGCTGACGCAGCGCTGACGCGAAGCTGATTTGTATAAGCTTCTTTACATTATGTATCCCAGACAGCGCGCTATGAATATCCAGAATGTGAGCGTAAGCGAGGATAAAAGCGTAGTAGCGACAACCGCGCTTGACGAAAGCACGCCGTCATGTCCCATGTTTTTTGACATTATATAGCTTGACGGCGTAGTCGGCGAACCGAGCATTATTATAAGCGCGACAAGCTCTTGGTCGCGAAAGCCTATTTTCACCGCTATCGGTAAAAATACCGCAGGCAGTACGATAAGCTTTATTACAGTTACGGCGGCTGTCGGCCTGATTTTTGCGATTGCCTTTTTACCCTCAAAGCCCGCTCCTATTGCTATAAGCGCCAACGGCGTAGATATTTTCGCGACCGTATCGATTGTTTTATCTATTATAGCGGGTAAATTCAATCGTACCAGCGACGCCGCCACACCAAGCAATATACCGATTATAATAGGGTTTGCCGCGATATTTAAAAGAGCGTCCTTAATATTGCCGTTTCCCTTTCCTCCGTCGTTTTCAAACGTCAGCACAAGCACGGCAAATATGTTAAACAGCGGCACGCAGCCTATTATCATAACCGGAGCCATTCCGCTGCTGCCGTAAATATTCTGTATAAACGCGACGCCGAGTACCGCGGCGCTGCTCCTGTAACCCGCCTGCACAAACTCGCCCATAACAGACCTGTCCCTGATAAAAAGCCGCGCTCCTATCCATAGTCCGGCAATTGAAATTACTGTTACAGACGCGCAGTAAAATACGTATTTCACGTCAAAATTACCGAGTATATCGGTTGACGACAGGTCGACAAACAAAAGCGCCGGCAGAGTGACCTTAAAATTAAATTTATTCGCCGTTTTCACAAAGCCGCTGTCGAGCATACCGATTTGTTTCAGAAAATAACCGATAAGTATTACCAAAAATACCGGTACAGTCGCGTTCAGGCTATATATAAGACTATCCATTTTACCACCTCAAAAACAAAAGACGCCGTTTCCGAGCGCCTCCCGTCCTCTATCGCGTCATTTTACCACTATATTGACAAGCTTTCCCGGAACCGCGATAACCTTTATCACATTCTTACCGTCAATCATTCCCTTAATTTTCTCCGACCGCATAGCCGCCTCCTGTGTTCCGTCCTTGTCAAGACCCGCGGCAATCATCATTTTATCCTTGATTTTACCGTTAATCTGAACGACAATTTCAATCTCATCGTCAACCGTCTTTGCCTCGTCGTACTTCGGCCACGGCTCAAGCGAAAGCAAGCTGTCGTTTCCATAGATATTCCACAGCTCCTCGGTTATGTGCGGCGCGACGGGATTTAAAAGCGTTATAAGCTTCATATACTCGCCCTTTGTAACGCTGCCCTTTTTGTAAAAATCATTTACAAGACTCATCATAGCGGCAATCGCGGTATTGAACTTCATTCTCTCGAAGTCCTCTCCGACTTTCTTTATTGTTTTGTGAATACTGTTCTCCAAATCGGGGCTGAAGCCCTCGTCATCGTTTACCATAGGCTGTAAGTTCCAGACTCTTTCGAGGAATTTGTAACAGCCGCGCAGTCCCTGCTGCGACCACGGCGTTGACTGGTCAAACGCGCCGATAAACATTTCATACGTTCTGAAAGCGTCCGCGCCGAACTCGCTTACAACATCGTCCGGATTTACAACGTTTCCGCGCGACTTGGACATCTTTTCATTGTTTTCTCCCAAAATCATACCGTGCGAGGTACGTTTCATGTACGGCTCCTTCGTCGGCGCCACGCCTATGTCGTACAAAAATTTATGCCAGAAACGCGAGTACAGCAAATGCAGGGTCGTATGCTCCATGCCGCCGTTGTACCAGTCCACCGGCAGCCAATAGTCAAGAGCCTCCTTTGACGCGAGCGCGTCACTGTTATGAGGGTCTGTATATCTCAAAAAGTACCAGCTTGAGCCGGCCCACTGCGGCATTGTATCGGTTTCGCGCCGCGCCCCGCCTCCGCAGCGCGGACAGGTGGTTTCAATCCAGTCGTACGCCTTTGCTAAAGGCGACTCGCCGTTCTCTCCCGGCTCAAAGGTATCCAATTCAGGCAGCATAAGCGGCAACTCGCTTTCGGGTATCGCTACCCAGCCGCACTTGTCGCAGTGTACAAGCGGAATTGGCTCGCCCCAGTAACGCTGACGCGAAAATACCCAGTCTCGCAGCTTGAAATTGACCTTGCGCTTGCCCAGGCCCTCCTTTTCAAGCCAATCTATCATGGCCGGTATCGCCTTTTTGACCGGCATACCGTCAAGGAAACCCGAGTTTACCATATTACCCTTATAAACGTCGGTGTACGCCTCCTCCTGAACATTTTTCCCGCCCGAAACAACCTCGATAATCGGCAGATTGAACTTCTTCGCAAAATCCCAATCACGGCTGTCATGCGCGGGGACTGCCATAATCGCGCCTGTGCCGTAGGTTACAAGGACATAGTCTGAAATAAACACGGGCAGATGGGTTCCGTTTACGGGATTTATCGCGTAGATACCCTCTAATTTAACTCCTGTCTTGTCCTTTGCAAGCTCGGTACGCTCAAACTCCGACTTCTTTGCGGCTTCCGCTTTATAAGCAAGCGCCTCGTTATAGTTTTCAATTGAGTCCTTCATTTTTTCAATCAACTCATGCTCCGGCGACATAACGGTGTAGGTCGCGCCGAAAAGCGTGTCCGCTCGGGTGGTGTAGACAATCATCTCATCGCCTGTGGAGAGCTTGAATATAACCTCCGCGCCCTCTGAGCGTCCAATCCAGTTCTTTTGCTGTGTTTTTATCTTCTCAAGATAATCAACCTCGTCCAAGTCGTCGATAAGCCGCTGAGCGTACTCGGTAATCTTAAGCATCCACTGGCTCTTGCGTTTTTGTACAACCTCGCTGCCGCATCTCTCGCAGACGCCGTTTACAACCTCCTCGTTCGAAAGCCCCACCTTACAGCCGGTACACCAGTTTATCGGCATTTCCTGCTTATACGCGAGTCCATGCTTGAAAAGCTGTAAAAATATCCACTGCGTCCACTTATAATAATTCGGATCGGTGGTGTTAATCTCCCTTGACCAATCGAACGAAAAGCCCAGCATTTTGAGCTGACGCGTGAAATTAGCCACATTTTTCTCCGTTACGGTTTTCGGGTGTATTTTATTCTTTATCGCAAAATTCTCCGTAGGAAGTCCGAACGCGTCATAACCGATGGGATAGAGTACATTGTAGCCCTCCATACGGCGCTTGCGAGCGATAATATCAAGGGCGGTGTAGCTCCTGGGGTGTCCGACATGCAGTCCCGCGCCGGACGGGTACGGAAACTCTATCATAGTGAAATACTTCGGCTTGTCACTGTTGTTTTCAGCGTTAAACGCGCCTGCTTTCTCCCATTTGTCCTGCCATTTTTTCTCTATCGCCTTAAAGTTATAGCTTTCCATTTGTATATGCTCCTTTGTAATTTATTCATCATTATCCGCGGCTTCAACCGCCGTTCCGACATCATCCCACAAACGCTCAATTCCGTAAAACTCGCGTACCTCCTGCCGCATTACATGCACTATCACGTCGCCGTAGTCCATCAGTATCCACGAGCCGCCGCGGTAGCCCTCTTTATGATTTACCACCACGCCCGCGTCCAGCAGCTTTTCCTCCACCTCGTCGACACAGGCGCGTACCTGAACTGTCGACTGACATGACGCGACTATAAAATAATCTCCGAGCGAGGTCTGCTTTGAAACGTCAAGTATTTCAATATTAACCGCTTTTTTATCCTCCAGCGCCTTTTTTATTATTTCCACCTTATTTTTTATTTCCATAACCGTCGCTCCCTTTAATTTTATTTTCCGTTATTCACGATTAAGTCGTTCCACAGCTCAATAATGCCCGGATGAATGACCGACTGCCGTTTTGTCAGCAGCGCGAGGCGCTGTAATATGCTTTCGATAATCCCCTCGTCAAGATTTTTATTCACAACGCGGCGAAGCTTCTTTACCCCTTCAAAGTCACGGTTCTTTTCGGTCATATCGGCAATATATATAATTTTTTCGAGCAATGTCATACCCGCGCCTCCGACGGTATGACGCCGTATGGCGTTCAGTATCTCGCCGTCGTCAATTCCGTACTCCCTCTTGGCTATTTCCGCTCCAAGCATTCCGTGAATTATCTGCGGGCATTGCAGCGACACACTATCAAGCTCCACACCCAGAACGCCGCACATTTTTATCTGCGTTTCTATATCGTAACCCTTCGCGCAGTCGTGCAAAAGTCCGGCTATATACGCTTTATTTGTATCCGCTCCATACTTTTCGGCGAGCCTGACCGCCTCCTCGCATACTCCCAAGCTGTGTCTGTACCGTTTCGGCGGCAGTGTTTCTTTTAATTTATCAAGCATTTAGCATCCCCTCATAAAGATGATTTTCTTTTATATATTTTATCACTGTATCCGGAAGCATGTATTTTACGGTTTTATCCTCCTCTATGCGCTTGCGTATGTCCGTCGATGAGATTTCTATAACAGGCGCGTCTATGGGATATATTTCTCCTCCGTACCTGCTTTTTATTTTCTTAAGCGTCCTCATAAGGCTTTCTCTCGACTTTCTCGGAAACACCAGCAGCGTACACATTTCAAGTATTTTTGCGGGATTGTACCATTTAGGCAAATCAACGAGCGAGTCCTCGCCCGTTATGAAAAACAGCTTGTCGGACGGGTATCTCTCTCTCAAGTACTCAAGCGTATGCACCGTATAGGATTTCCCGCTTTTTTTAATTTCAAAGTTGTCATCGCTGAAAAAAGCATTGTCCGCTATGGCAAGACGAGTCATATTAAACCTATGGAGCGCATCCGTCATGCCGTTTTTATGAGGCGGATTGCCGCCGGTTATAAAAATAACCTTGTCCAGCGCGTATTGTTCGCGCGCCATCTCCGCCACAAGCAGATGCGCGTTGTGGACGGGATTAAACGTACCGCCCATTATCCCTGTTCTGCCCATTTATAAAATAGTTTCCTCCGAAAATTTGATTATAATTATTATAGCATTTAGGATTTGTGTTGTCAACAGACAGAACCGCAAAAAACAGCGTTCATCGCTGAACGCTGTTTTATTGTTATGTTAATAGACGCTCATTGTATATGACGCGCCGCTGCCGACGCCGCATCCGTCCGTAAGCGTGAACGAGTAATCATCGCCCACGGTTCCGTACAGCGAATCGACCGCCGTCGCTCCCGATACAGTCAACGGCTTAATACAATACGTACCTCCGCTTACGTTAGGCGATGAAAATACAATTTTCTTGACGCCGCCCTTACTGCGGCTGAACGCACAGAGTACATTGTCTGACGAGTCGACAATACAGTAATTTCCCGCGGACAGGCTCGACGACGAGGAACCGCCGCCCTGAGCGCCGGGACCGCTACTGCCTGAGGAGCTGTCAAAACCGTAAAGCAGATATTTTTGAGCATAGTTTCCGCTTATGCCGTCCATACCTCCGGCGGTCATCGCGAATAAAAATCCGCCGTTAAATTCCACTCCGTCGTCAAAGTCAAGTCCGTCCTCGCTGTCGCTGGTGGCTCCGTCAATTATTGTCGCGCCGCCGTTTATAACGATATCCCCGTTAGCGTCCAGACCGTCGCCGTCTGACGTCGTAACATAGACGTAGCCTCCGTTTATTTCAAGATAGCCGTAGGTCGCGCTGTCCTCTCCGCCCTGATTCGGACCTGACATACCGCCCTGACTCCAGCTATTGTTTCCCATACCGGTAAAAAGTCCGACAGAGGCGATTGACGCGGTTTCTATATCGATAGCGCTCTCAGTAGGCTCATCACCGGCGGCGTTAACTCCGTCGTCGCTCGCCGAAACTCTTACAGCGCCTCCGTTGACGTATATCTTCGCCGCCTCAATCCCCTCATAGCATTGAGTTACGCTTATATCCGCGCCGTCCTCTATATACAAGTAGCTGTCGCCGTGCACGCCGTCATCGCCCGTAGCCGCTGAAATCGTACCGCCGAGTATACGTACGGTATTGTTTGAGTGAACGGCGTCGTCGTACGCATTGATTTTTATTGTACCGCCTGAAATATACACAAGGTTCTTTGCCTTCAAGCCCTTACAGCTGTCATCGGAGCTTGCCGTTCCCGAAGGCGCGCCTCCGTTTGTCGTTATATCAATCGTACCGCCGGAGATGTTCAGCACGTTCTCGGACTGGATACCGTCGAGCTTTGACGCCACAGCTATATCAGCTGTATCTGAAATTGTGATATTACCGGTTCCGCACTGGATACCGTCCTCCGTGCTGGTTATATCAATAACGCCTCCCGATATGTCTATTGAGCCTTCCACGTACGCGTCAACAGTAGTTTCCGTACTGTCCGTATACGTGACCTCATTTACCTGTATACCGTCCAGCGAGTTTCTTATTGTTATATCTCCGCCCGATACGCTTATATTTTTTACAGCCTTAACACCGTCCTCTCCTGCCGTAAGGTCAAGCGTGCCGCCGCTGATTTCAATACAGCCGTCATATTCGGCGGGAGTAGCGTCGGTTATGCTTGACGCGTTGGCTTTGAGCGCCTCTCCCGCAGCTGTAATATTTATTGTACCTCCGGCAATCTTTAAAAGCGTGTCGGCCTGTATGCCGTCGCCGTTTGATACAGTGTTGTCCGTTTCCGTCGTTGAATTCGCGGTTATGCTTATTGTGCCGCCGTTGATTGTAACCGTTCCGCCGGTCGTATCGGTTTCCGGCGCAAGGTCGGATTTAATTCCGTCGCCGTCCGATACTACGGTTACAGACCGGTTTTTCTTTGTGATTTTAACCGATTTGTCACCCTTAATTCCGTTATTCCCCGCTGTGACGTCAAGGTCGCACGCGCCGATTTCCAAATCCTTTTTGCAGCGTATGCCGTTGCCGTCGGCCGTTACATTGATTGCACCGCCGCCGTTGATTGTTAAATCCTGCTTTGAGTAAATACCGTTTTCTCCGTCAATATTTGTAATAAACGTATTCTCGGTACCCTCCGCCGCGGTAAGCGTTATCTTGCCGTTCGCAGCGTACAGCGCGCCGTACGTTCCGTCCGTTGACACCGTTGAATCAGTCACACTGACGTTATTAAGGTTGATTACAACCTCGCTGTCCTTTGCGGGGTTAATATATATCTGACCGTCGTCCAGTGTTCCGTCAATCGTATAGGTACCCGCGGCGGTTATGGTAACCGCTGTGCCGTCCACCGAGGCGCCCGCTACTCCCTCGGCGTCTATGCTGTCGCCTTGGAAATGTATGGTTCCTCCGGTTTCGATTTCGGTTACGTCGCCGTCGTAAATTTCCGAGATAGGACTCATTCCGTCCCATACAAAGCATTTAAGCGTCTGCAATCCGCTGTCGTACTCTACGCCGCCCGTAAGCTTTACGTCTCCGTTTGACTCTACCTCCGCCTTATCTACGGCTTTAAGCAGTCCGTTCTCATACACAGCGGCGTAAAATGTGCCGCTTTCGCCGTCCGGCAGACTTACCTGCGCCGCCGTAAGAATTTTTCCGACAGCTCCGACTTCTGTAATCTGCGCGCTGTAATCCGCAGACGCCGTTACTGAAAGCAGCATCATAAGCGCGGAAGTAAGCGCAATAATTTTTGACTTACCCATATTCACTTCTCCTTTTTTATAATTTGCCTTGTTATAGCTTTCGTAAATATTTGTCAGATTTTCGGGGTAGCTTTACGGAATATTCTCCATGCGTTCTTCATGTTCTTCGTGTTCTTCATGAGATTGCCCCCGTTCTTCTCCGCGTCCGCCGTTATCGCCGGCAGCGTCCGTGAAGGGCGTACTGTCGGGCGGCGGCGTATGGACCTGCTCCGGAATATCGCCGTGTCCGCCGTCAGAAGAGGCGTTAGGCTCCCCGTCGCTGTTACGCGCCGTTTCTCCGTCCTCCCCGCTGTCATTTTCTTTTATACCGTTTTCAGGCGGCGTACTGTTATCCTCAGGCTTTAAATACTCTGTGTCCGCGCCGGAATTATCCGGCATACCGTCATCGCACGGAATATTGCCGTCCTGCGCCGTATTATCCGCGCCGTCCGGTACGCTCTCGCTAACGTCCTTTATATCCTGTACAATTTCCGGCTTCGCTTTCGTGTCGTCCGTCGTTTCCTCAGTCGCCGCAGCCTCATCCTCCGAAAGCTTTGTACTTTGTCCGCATCCCTCCGGCAATTCCCACCGACGCGGCGCCGTATGAGTGTCACGGTCCGGTTCGGCCTGTACCGTACCGTCCGGAGGCGTTTCACGTGTAAGAACCTCCTCTGTTACAGGCGCCGTCCGCACTATGCTCGCCCCCGCCTGATCAGCGTCCGGCTCAGAGGGTTTAGCCTCGGTTTTCTCCGGGACCACATACTTATTTGTTTCGGTGTACCGAATGTCCGCTGCGGCCGCGGTATTCTCCGACATATCCCGTACCTGACGCGGGAATGTATCCGCCTTTGACGCTCCCGTGTAAACGTCGCCCGCATGCGGCGTACTCCGAGGTATGTCGCCCGAAACCGGCTTAACACCGCCGCTTGCGTCCTTATCGGCGGCGTCACCCGCATCCGCGCCGTCAGTATCCTTTGAATTGCCTTCGTTTGTATTGACCTTAGCCATTGAAACGTCATATCCTTTGACGCGCCTCACATCGTCTTTATCCGCCATTTCCACAATGACCTTTACATTTCCGAAGCTGACCCCGCTTATCGCCTCGGCGTCCCTTGCGGAGGTTGTGTCAACCCTGACCCGGCAGACGCCGCTGTTTACATAGCCCAGCTCCTCGGAGGTTCTTATCAGTGTTTCCAACGTGTCAAGCGTCTTTTTACCCCTCACGGAGGTATTTTCAAGAAGTGTTTCGGCGTCCCGGTTAAGCGGCTTTACAGAAATTACCCTGCCGTAAATATTAACCGACATCAAAAAACTCGGATTTATGTCCACGCTCATGTAATTTACAGGTGTAAAATACGAGCCTATACCCGCGCAGAGAAGTACGATACACGCCGCCGCGGCGTACATTCGCGCGCCCCTTTCGGCGGTCACGGTTACTATCTCGCCGACAGAATAATTTCTGTTTTTTATTTTTATAAATCCGCCGTTTTTACTAAGCATTACGGCGTACCTGCCTTTGACGGACATTATAACTCCGCTCATATCTGCACCTCCCCTGACCTAAAATACTCGGAAAGCAACGGATAATCCTGTGTCAGGACTATTATGGCTGCCATTATGTATTTTCTGTGTCGTTCAACGGTTTTACGGCTTATCCCCGCGCTCTCCGTTATTTCCTTTATCGGCAGGATGTGTCCGCTTATTACAGACGCCGCAAGCTTGCTGTTTCCTGTAATCAGATTTATAGCGTCCCGACAGCAGCGCTTTGTTTTCCGGCTTTTCGGAGTTGCCCGGGCAAGGTCAAAAAAGGAAATACCTATTTTCGACAACTCCTCCGTAAGCGCGTCAATCTCCCATTTCAGTCCGTAGTCATCCGATACCGGTATTTCCACTTCCCGCATATCTCCGTTGCCGTTCTCTGTTTCAAGCGCTGAAAACGGTATATCGGTATATTTGCTGTCTTGGCGTATTCCGTCTATAAGTCTGTTATGTATTACAGCCGAGGCAAAGGAAATAAACCGTCCTCTGTCCGCGTCGTAGCTGTCAATTGCCTCGCTGAACGCAAGCATTGCGGTAATAAATTCATCGTCTTCCTCAGTCACACGGCGTTTGAGCGTCCTGCTAGCCGAGGATAGAATAAAATTCTGATAATCACGTATCAGGTAATTTTTAAGGCTTTCGTCATTCTTGGCGTTTATCGCCATTTCCTCTAAATTCATGCCGACCTCATATAAGTCCCGATATTATATATTCCGCCGCGTCAGGGCAAAATTTCGGGGTCTTATTTATTTTTTTATGATATATGTAAGTATATCACATCAAAGGCATTTTGTAAAATATTTTCGACAAAATACAGCACAATAAAAAGCCGCTTTGCGACAGCCCCTTCGTTACATAAAAAAACGCATATACTGAAAAATCAGTATATGCGGCGTCCATGGCGCCCCCGACGCGAGTCGAACGCGTGACTAGCCCTTAGGAGGGGCTTGTTATATCCACTTAACTACAGGGGCGTAACAAATGTATTATACAACATACTGTAAAAAATATCAAGAGCCGTTATTTTATTTTTTTAGCTACAACTACAAGCCGCTCGTTTGAGGTATGATACGCGCATGTGGAAAGCGTCAGGAGCGGCTCTCCAAACCGCGCGTCCACATCGGTATCGTAAAAGGACAGCGCCTTTACTTTTTCTACATATTCCCTATAATCATTCTCCGTCCTTATGTCCGCATAATTATAGTACTTGAATTCATCAGGCGCGCCTACCTCAGTTGAAAACGCGGCTAAAATCTGATATGTGCCGCGCTCGTTCATGGTATCATACGATATTCTTTTATGCTGACTGTAAAAATCCTTATTCTCATAATCGGCTATCGGAGCAAACATTGTGCCGTTTTTCATATTATGCGCATAGATTATTGTGTTTAGGCTTTGCTCTTCGCTCTGATAATCGGCAAACGGTATACCGCTGTATGAATACGCGCCGCTAAAATTCCTGTGCAGGTAATACTCGTTATCGGTATGCCGTACCACGGGATAATCAACGGCGGTATCCGGAATTTTTATCCATGCGTACATATCATTATTTTGTTTTGCAAGCTCCGCGTAGGAATCAAGCACGCGCGCATCCTCTATATAGCCGTCATACCTCTCCCCCGCGTCACTCAGTTCTCTTACCAAGCCGCGCAGCTCCTCATACTTATTTCGGTCCTGACTTGTACTCCGATAATACCTGAATATGCATACGCCGCATATCGCTATTACAAACATCAAAAGAGCCTGTATAAGGATAAGAGCTTTTTTCATCCCGATACACGTCCTTTCAAATATCAGTTATTTTTTCTTTTTTTCAGATCAATAAATACTATCGCTCCGGCTGCTGCCGCGCATAACGCTCCAAGCAGTACCCGCGGCATATAATCGCCGGTCTTGGGATTGGTTTTCGACGCCGCGGTCGCTTTCGGCGCTGCGGTCGCTTTTGGCGAAGCCGTACCTGTCGCCGCGGTCGGCTTGGGCGTCGCGGTAGCCTTTACCGCATTATACGGAGTGAAGGTCGTATCGCTTTCCACGCTGATTTTTTCACCGTCGGAAATATTTACTACATATTCCTCAATTCCGTTTGCGTTGCTGTCATTCTTATTTTTCAGCGCAATGCTTGTCTTTAATACTCCCTCAGGCGTATAAATATGTACCGTACCGCTGCCGGTCATTGTGTATCTGCCCTCGTCAATGTCTTGTCCGCACACATACTCTCCCTTGGACAGTGTAATAACACCGTTTTTGTCCTCATTTACTCCGGACGACGTTTTTTCGGATAAGTACTCATCGGAAGCCGGCTCCTCGGATGGAGCAGGCGTATTCTCCGCTTTATCCGGATAAGCCGTTTCCGCAGGCTCATCGGCTGTTTCCGTATCAGATACTATGCACCAATCCAAATCCGACGCGTAACCCGTTACAGAGGTTGTGTTTACGTCTTTGTTGACAGATATTTCTATATTGTACGTAACGCTTTCCTCATCAGAGGCTGTGTTTAAGGTGTCGAGCGGAAAATCCTTATACATCCGCGAGCCGTCTCTTTCGGTATCGTCCTTATTGTAATCATAGATTACATTATTATCGGAATCCGTTATTTTTATATTATAATAATCAAGCGCACTGTACATATCCGGCGAAGGGGTTGACGGCGCAGGCTCAGGCATCGCCGTGCTGACCGCTGTCAGTATTTGCAGCCGCAGGGCAAATTTTACCGGGACCTCGCTTTTGCTTATTACTGTAAGCGACTGTGTTACTGTATTTTTTCCGGACAAATCCGAAAGCCCGGTGATAAGCGTCTTGATTGACTTTACCTGCTGGCCGCTGCTTTCGGATGAATATGTATATGTCACGGGCGTTTTGCTGACGCCCGTATTCTTTACGGTAACGCTTGACGACGACGCGAAAGCTGTCAGCGAGCATATTGTTATAAGCGCCGCAAAAACAGCGCATATAAATTTTTTCATGTATATCGCTCCCTTTTGTTCATTCCTATTTATATTATTTTATCACAGAAAATTCATTTTGTCATTACAAAATTATTAATTTATTGTTACGAATTGTTTTATCGTCCGATTTGTGATATACTTAATAATAATCAGTAAATACCATTGGAGGAAAATTATGGCGGACAAACTCAGATATGAAAAATTATCCAAGGAGATACAGGAAAAAATCAATGCGGAACTGCTTAACGGCAAGGGCTTTGAGGATGCTGCCGTACGCAGAAATCCAAAGCACGACAAAGCGACTCTCTGGCGTCCCGCTTTTGTGCGCGACGTTGAAAAGATTATGCACAGTCTGTACTACAACCGTTACAGTGATAAAACACAGGTTTTTTCTCTTTATAAAAATGACGATATATCGCATAGGGCTCTGCACGTACAGCTTGTTTCGCGTATTGCCCGCAATATCGGTAAGCTGCTTGGCTTGGATCTTGACCTTATCGAGGCAATCGCCCTCGGTCATGACATCGGACATACTCCGTTCGGTCATGCGGGTGAACACTTTCTAAACGAGCTGTATCACGCGGATACCGGCAGATATTTCAATCACAATGTTCAGTCTGTACGCGTATTGGACAAAATTTTTAACCTGAATATAAGCTTACAGACGCTTGACGGTATTCTGTGTCATAACGGAGAGTTCGAGTGTAAGGAATACAGACCCGTACCCTTGTCCGGATTTGATGAATTTGATGAAAAAACAGAGAGATGCCTCACCGACCCTTCAGCTGTAAAACAGCTTGTACCCTCCACTCTCGAAGGCTGTGTAGTCAGAGTTTCCGATATGATTGCGTACATCGGCAAGGACAGACAGGACGCTATTAAAACAAAACTGATTGACAGCGAGGATATATTCCGTGAAAACGAGATTGGCAGGCATAACGCCACTATTATTCACAATCTGATTGTAAATATCGTAGAAAACAGCTTTGGAAAGGACTATATACGTCTTGACGAAGCTCATTACAGCGCTCTCAAGCAAAGTAAAAAGGACAACTATGAAATAATTTATCAAAACAGTAAAATCTCTGATATATATGATGATAAAATCAAGCCAATGTTCGGGGAAATATATTACTTCCTGCTTGACGACCTGAAAAAGGGCAGAACCTCCTCGCCGGTATTCACTCACCATATCGACGTCATTAACCACTCGAACCGCTTTAACGGCTATAAATATACGGAGAACAGCTCTTATGAGGACATTGTCGCCGATTACATCGCAAGCATGACCGACGATTATTTCATTGACCTGTACGAATTTCTTTTGAATAAAAAGGCTCCGATTGAATATATTTCTTATTTTAACGATATTTAAGCAAATATTTAGTAAATATTTTCTATAAAATCTTATATTTACTATTGAATTTTTATATTTGATGGTGTATAATATAAATAACATTGTTTGTAATACAATGTTACGTTCATATACAACAAGACCACCGGAGCAGCCAATCGGTGGTCTTGTTGTATATTGAGTTCTGTTTTCATCCGAGTGATTTTGACTTCTGTACACATTCAGTCATGGCGTCAATGACGGCTGAACGAAAGCCCTCTTTCTCGAGAACCGCCACAGCGTCAATTGTGGCGCCCGCCGGAGAGCATACCATATCCTTCAGCTCCGCGGGATGTCTGCCTGTTTCAAGAACCATTTTCGCGCTGCCAAGAACCGCCTGCGCGGCAAATTTATACGCCTGCGCTCTCGGTATGCCGCCCATCACCGCCGCATCAGCCATAGCCTCTATAAGCATAAAAACATACGCCGGCGACGAACCGCTTACCGCCGTGACCGCGTCCATCATGTATTCCGGCACGATTTCCGCCTTGCCAAAGCTGTTAAAAATCTTCAGCGCCGTTTCCTTGTCGGATTCCATGACGTTTTTGTTCGGCGAAAGCGCCGACATGCCCTCTCCGACAAGCACGGGAGTGTTCGGCATTACCCGCATAAGCTTGATTTCCTTCCCGAACGCTCCGGTAATTTTATCTATCGTCTGTCCCGCAACAATTGAAATTATCAATGTATTACCCCTGACGCTGTCCTTTATCTCTTCTATAACGCTGTATAGAACGTTCGGCTTGACGGCAAGAAACAGTATTTCCGAATTTGACGCTGTTTCACGATTATCATTTGTGGTCATAACACCGTATTTGCCGCCGATAACATTCAGACCGTTAGAATTGACGTCAGAAACGATAATATTTTTCGCCACGGCAATTCCGTTGCCCAAAATTCCGCCGAGTATGGCGCTGCCCATATTTCCTCCGCCGATAAATCCTATCATATAATCACAGCCTTTCCAAAGTTTTCATTATACGGGGTAAACTTTATTTTCTCTGTCAACCAAATCATTATCGATTTTGTCAAGATTTGCCTCTCTGTACTTGAAATAGTTCACCGCGACTTGTCCGAACAGCGCGTATGAAAGCACGTCCTCGTCCTGTCTTATCCATTCTGCGCACTCTTTTCTCATATTTTCAAGCTCAGGCTTTAACAGGTCAGCCGGACGACAGGTAATTCTCTCCTCATCACCGATAACCTTTTTAACTATTTCATCGGAAATTTCAACAGGGCATTTTCCATACTCTCCCTTTACAATACCTTTTGTTTCCTTGGAAACCATTTTGTATCTCTCGCCCATCAGCACGTTTAGAACCGCCTGAGTTCCGACAATCTGAGACGACGGCGTTACAAGCGGAGGATAGCCCATATCCTTACGCACACGCGGAACCTCCTTGAGTACCTCGTCAAAGGCGTCCTCTCTGCCCTGCTGCTTAAGCTGTGAAACAAGGTTTGAAAGCATACCGCCCGGAACCTGATATTTAAGCGTGTTTACGTCAACACCCATTACCTTCGGGTTCATCAGTCCGCTTTCGAGATATTTTTCACGCAAGGGTTTAAAGTATTCGCATATTTCGACAAGC
Source organism: uncultured Lachnospiraceae bacterium (assembly GCA_964634635.1). Taxonomy (GTDB): domain Bacteria; phylum Bacillota; class Clostridia; order UBA1381; family UBA1381; genus Hominilimicola. The sequence continues at coordinate 30,319 of CAZWMB010000003.1, read as the reverse complement.
TTGTCAAGGTCATAGCCCGTGTCGTACGGCGTACCCTGCAATGCCGCGACCATAGGCTCCGTAGGCGGCTGAGACGTACCCATAGCAAGCGGCGACATCGCGCAGTCAATCACATCCACGCCCGCCTCAACAGCCTTCAGGTATACCATTGACGCCTCGCCGCTTGTATAATGCGTATGAAGCTGAATTGGGATTTTGACCGTTTCCTTCATAGCCTTGACAAGGTCGTAAGCTGTATACGGCAGAAGAAGCCCCGCCATATCCTTTATACAAATAGAGTCCGCGCCCATATCCTCAAGCTGTTTAGCGAGTTTTGTAAAGCTTTCTATATTATGGACAGGGCTGATTGTGTAGCAGACCGTAGCCTGTACGTGTCCCTTTTCCTTCTGACAAGCCCTTATGGCACATTCCAGATTGCGCACGTCGTTCAGCGCGTCAAAAATTCTCAGAATGTCAATACCGTTCGCGATTGACTTTTGTACAAAGTACTCAACAATATCGTCCGCATAATGTCTGTATCCAAGGATGTTCTGACCTCTGAAAAGCATTTGCAGCGGTGTTTTTTTTGCTTTATCCTTTATCTTTCTCAGTCTCTCCCATGGGTCTTCATTCAAAAACCTAAGACACGAGTCAAACGTCGCTCCGCCCCACGCCTCAAGTGAATGATAGCCTATATCATCAAGCTTTTCAACAATCGGAAGTATTTCATCTGTTGTCATTCTCGTGGCAATAAGCGACTGGTGCGCGTCACGGAGGACTGTTTCGGTAATTTCTACCGCTTTATTTCCCTTTGACATTTATTTTCACTCCTTATCAGTAAAGATGTATTATTTTTATTATAATCCGTTAAACATTGACAGGAATACGCCCGCCGCAACAGCGGAGCCTATAACTCCCGCGACATTCGGTCCCATAGCGTGCATAAGCAGGAAGTTGGACGGATTTTCCTTCTGTCCGACAGTCTGCGACACTCTCGCCGCCATCGGCACCGCCGATACTCCCGCGCTTCCGATAAGCGGATTAACCTTACCCTTTGTCAGTACGTACATCAAATCTCCCAAAAGCAGACCGCCGCAGGTCGATATGCAGAACGCGACAAGACCAAGCGCGACAATTCCAAGCGTCTGTGCCGACAGGAAACCGTCCGCCGTAGCCGTGGCGCCGACTGTGACGCCGAGGAATATTGTAACGATATTCATAAGCTCGTTCTGTGCGGTCTTGCTGAGACGGTCGCACACGCCGGACTCCTTGAACAGATTTCCGAGCATAAGGCAGCCGACAAGCGATACCGCGTCGGGGATAATAAGACCTACCACAACAGTGACAATAATCGGGAAAAGTATTTTCTCCGTCTTTGACACCGGTCTTAGCTGACCCATGACAACTCCGCGCGCCTTCTTTGTTGTAAGCAGTTTCATAAACGGCGGCTGAATAATCGGTATCAGCGCCATGTACGAATACGCAGCGACAGCAATAGCCGGCAGCAGCGCCGGCGCGAGGGATTTTGTTACGTAAATAGCCGTAGGTCCGTCCGCGCCGCCGATAATTCCTATCGACGCCGACTCCTTTAAGCCAAAACCGAGGGAAGGTATTAACGCGGACAGTACAAGCGCTCCCACAAAGGTAAAGAATACGCCAAATTGTGCCGCCGCGCCCAGCAGAATACTTTTAGGGTTAGCGATAAGCGGACCAAAGTCGGTCATACAGCCTATACCAATGAATATGAGCGGCGGATATATTCCGAGCTTAACTCCCAGATACAGTAAATCCAATAGTCCCCCATGCTGACATATATACCCGACATTTATGTATTTGCCGTCCGTCATGTACGCGGGGTCTGTAAAAAATTCCGTATGCATCATTATCGCGCTGGAATCCTTCAGCATCGGCAGATTTGAAAGGAGCATGCCGAACGCAATCGGCAGCAGCAATAACGGCTCAAACTTTTTTACTATTGCAAGATACAGCAGCACGCATGCGATTATAATCATTATTATTGTTTTAACCGCGCTTACCGCTCCGTCCGAAATGAGCGCGTAAAAGCCTGTATTCTGCATAAAATTCATTATACTGTTTAACATCTTTTCACCACTTTCTTTAAATTATAAATATAAATGGTTTTTGATTAGTTAATAGAAACAATGACGTCGCCCGTGTTCACGCTGTCACCCGCGTTCGCGTTAACAGACGCAACCGTACCGTCAAAGCCCGCGAAAATTTCATTTTCCATTTTCATGGCCTCAAGCACCGCTACAAGAGTATCCTTTGTAACCTTATCTCCGGGATTTACTTTGATTGAAACGATTGTACCCGGCATCGGAGCCTTTACCGTATTGGCGCCGGCCGCCGGAGCGGGAGCCGCGGCCTTGGGCGCGGGAGCCTGTTCCCGAGCAGCCGGAGCAGCCTGTACCTGAGCCGGCGCGCTTACGCCGCCGACCTCTTCCACATCAACCTCATAGGTTTTTCCGTTTACTGTAATATTAAACTTTCTCATTAAATGAACCCTCCTTAAAATCTGTTATTTATTGTTTCGGTAATTCCCGCCTTATTCCATGCCGGCTTTTTACTGTTAATACGTCTGTACGACTTGATGTTCAGGCTGTAAGTAGATGTATTAAGACTTGCCGCCACCGCCGCCGTAAGAACCGCCGTAAGCTCCTCCTCGTCAACATCCTCAGCCTTGTCCTCCGCGGCGATATTTACCGGTTCAGGTTTAATCTCCGCGGCGGTTTTTTTGCCGCCGCGTCCAAATATAACCCTGAACAGTACAAGTACAAGCATCAGTATAAAAAGTACTCCGAATACTATGCCAAGTCCCGTAACCGTAACCATTCCGCCCGTTGAAAGCGCCTCAGACGGCGTTATACCCTGTCCGCTTATAAGCGCGTCCGAATAATTCATATCAGCATCCCCTTTCCTTATTTAATCAAACAGGGATATTTCCGTGCTTTTTAGCCGGCAGCGATTCACGTTTTGACGCGAGCATCTCAAGCGCCGCGATAATTCTCGGTCTTGTTGAGTCAGGCTCTATGACATCGTCAACATATCCCCTTTTCGCCGCCTCAAATGGAGACGCGAATTTGTTTCTGTACTCCTGTATTTTCTCCGCACGCATAGCGATTGGATCGGAGCTTTCCTTTATATCCTTCTTAAATATAATATTAGCCGCTCCCTCCGGGCCCATAACGGCAATTTCCGCCGTCGGCCATGCCATAACAACGTCTGCGCCAAGATGCTTTGAATTCATCGCTATGTATGCTCCGCCGTAAGCCTTGCGTGTAATAACGTTAATCTTGGGTACGGTAGCCTCCGAGAACGCGTAAAGCAGCTTTGCGCCGTGTCTTATGATACCGTTCTGCTCCTGCTCAACACCGGGGAAATATCCCGGCACGTCTGTAAGCGTTACAATAGGAATGTTAAAGCTGTCGCAAAAGCGCACAAACCTAGCCGCCTTATCAGATGAATTAACGTCCAGAGAGCCTGCCATAACCTTAGGCTGATTTGCCGCAAAGCCCACAGTTTGTCCGTTCATTCTGCCAAATCCTATAACTATATTCTCAGCGTAATCCTTTTGTATTTCAAGGAAGTCGGCGTTATCAACAATTTCGGCTATAACCTCCTTGACATCGTACGCCTTACCCGCGTCATCAGGCACAATTGTCGTAAGCTTTTCAGACAGGCGGTTGATTGCGTCAGAGGTCGGCTCGTAAGGCGCCTCGTCTAAATTATTCGACGGCAGAAAAGACAGCAGCCTCTTAATCTGCGCGATACAATCCTCGTCCTTCGCCGCCGTAAAGTGAGCCACGCCCGACTTTGACGCATGTGTCGCCGCGCCGCCAAGCTCCTCGCTCGTAACCCTCTCGCCGGTTACGGAATTGATTACCTGCGGGCCTGTTATAAACATCTGACTTGTTCCCTCAACCATAAACACAAAATCCGTGATAGCCGGCGAATACACCGCGCCGCCCGCACAGGGTCCCATAATAACGGAAATCTGCGGAATTACTCCGCTGTTACGCGTATTTCTGCGGAATATTTCGCCAAAGCCCGAAAGCGCGTCAATTCCCTCCTGTATTCTCGCGCCTCCGCTGTCATTCATACCGATTATAGGAGCGCCCATTTTAGCCGCCATGTCCATAACCTTGCAAATCTTTTTCGCGTGCATTTCTCCAAGCGAGCCGCCGATTACCGTAAAGTCCTGCGCGTAGACGTAAACCAATCTGCCGTCAATCGTTCCGTAGCCCGTTACAACGCCTTCTCCCGGAGCCTCCGTGCAATCCATGCCGAATTCGGTACATCTGTGTGTTACAAAAGCGTCAATCTCAACAAAGCTCCCCTCGTCCAAAAGAGATGTTATTCTCTCGCGGGCAGTCAGCTTACCGCTGTCATGCTGCTTTTTGATTTTTGCCTCTCCTCCGCCGTTTGAAATAACACTTCTGCGGTATTGAAGCTCAGTCAATTTATCAACTGTTCCCATGATTTAACCTCCGTGTTTCGTAGAATTAGAGATAAATTTTTATAAAATTATACCTATCGTATATTATACAATATTATTATTTTTTTTTCAATCATTTTTGTAGTTTTTTCCCCTTTCCCATTTTCAAAAATGGCCGTCATTTATGTCTGAAATTTTGTGTATGATATACAAAAAGGAAACCGTCCGTATACAACGGGCGGTTTCCAAAGCGGACATATTTTGCGATGTTTATCCTATATTTTCATTATATGATTTTACAAAGTCGGGGTATGCCGACGCGAGTCCATGCTCCGTTGAGTCCAGACCCTTTATTTCATCCTCCGGCTTAGCGCGCAAAATACCGACCTTCTTAAGAATAAGGAACATTGCTCCGCCGACAGCCACCGCCCATGCAATCAGAGATACAGCGCCTAATGCCTGAATGCCGAGAGCCTTAAAGCCTCCGCCGTAGAACAAGCCCGCAAGCTCGCAGCCCGCCGACGTGTCCGAGGCGAACAGTCCGACAGCAAGCGTTCCCCAGAGTCCGCATACGCCATGTACGCTGATAGCGCCTACCGGGTCGTCAATCTTTAGCTTTGCGTCGATAAACGGAATAGCGAGACACATCAGAATTCCGCCTACAACACCGATAATAATCGAGGCAAACGGCGTAACAAAATCACATGGGGCTGTAATAGCTACAAGTCCGCCAAGAATACCGTTAAGCGTCATGGAAACATCCGGCTTGCCGTATCTGAACCATGTAAAAAACATTGATGTGATAGCCGCCGCGCACGCCGCAAGGTTTGTAGTTACGAAAACCTTAGCCGCAACGTCAACTCCGCCGTCCGACAGGCTCCCGCTTGACGCGGGGTTAAACCCGAACCAGCCTACCCATAAAATCAGTACTCCCAGCGCGCCTATAAGGATATTGTGACCCGGAATGGCGTTGGCCTTTCCGTCCTTTGTGTATTTGCCGATTCTCGGTCCAAGAATAAGCGCGCCCATAAACGAAAGCGTTCCGCCGAGCATATGTACGATAGCCGAGCCGGCAAAATCATGAAATCCCATTTCCGAGAGCCAGCCGCCGCCCCATACCCAGTGACCCGCAATCGGGTAAATAAACAGGGAAATACACGCGGAGTAAATGCAGTACGCTCTAAAATCCGTTCTGCCCGCTACCGCGCCTGATACAATAGTAGCTGAAGTAGCGCAGAATACTGTCTGGAAAAACAGCTTTGTATAGTTCACGTCAGCGTTTGCCGCAATCTCACTCGCCTGACCGTTTAAAAACATCTCCTTAAACGGAATACCGATAAAGCCGTTGCCCTCGCCCATCATAATACCGTAGCCTATAAACCAGAATATAATTGAACCGAACATGAAGTCAACTATATTCTTCATTATAATGTTTCCTGTGTTTTTGCTCCTTGTGAAGCCTGCCTCAACCATCGTAAACCCGGTTTGCATAAAGAATACCAGAACCGCTCCGAAAAACAGCCAGAAACAATCCACCGCTTGTGTTAATAATTCTGTAGTCATAATATATCAATCCCTTCCTTTTTCGCTTTTTACAGCAACGCCTCTCTGTCTTCCTCACCGGTTCTTACCTTAATAACTCTTGTAACCGGAGAAAGAAAGATTTTTCCGTCGCCTATCTCGCCCGTTCTGAGAACCGAAACCGCTGTATTCACCACGTCCTCTACCGGAACGGTGCATACAACCATTTCCACCTTAACCTTCGGCAGAAGATCTACATTATACTCAACGCCCCTGTACTGATGTTTCTGTCCCTTCTGCACACCGTAGCCAAGCACGTTCGATACCGTCATACCATTGATGCCGATTTCATTAAGCGCGGCTTTCAGCTCCTCCAGCTTGCTTTGTCTGGTGATGATTTCAATCTTTGTCATTTCAGCCATGACTATACTCCCCTTTCTCTCAAACAAAAAAGCGCGTCTTACGGGATTTATACCGCAGACACGCCTTTGTGCTTAAATAAAAATATTGTTTGAATATACGAAAATAAAAATACGCGTCCGCATATACCATGCAGACACGCCTTTGTGTCCGTAAACTCAATTACAATGCCATTATACTCCTATATTCCGTCAATGTCAACATATTTTTTTTATTTAGGCCAACAATACCAAAATATTTCTTTGTATTTTTAAAAGTTTTATGGGAATTTAACAAACGCGTCAGTATTGTTCTGAATATTGTTCTAAAATTTTATCAGGTTATTGACAAAATGCGCGCCATATAGTATAATGGGCTAAAGGAATTAAAGGAGAATATTTTCACATGCAAAGCGGGGTTTTTCACAGCTTAATATCCGAAAAACAAGGTTCATGTTTTTCCGCCTTTATTTCTGTTTTTATTTTTAAAAGCCATTGACAATGTATTATCCATTGTCTTTTTTTTTGACTTAATACGCGGAAGGAGATAATTTTATGAAGGCACAGCTTATTTTGGAAAACAGCATGCGTTTTTCCGGCGTACTTTTCGGTACGGAAAAGGACGTCGCCGGTGAAGTGGTATTCACGACGGGTATGACAGGATACCAGGAAACGCTCACCGACCCGTCGTTCGCGGGGCAGATTGTAGCCATGACGTTTCCGCTTATCGGAAATTACGGTATAAACCTGGAGGACATGGAGGCCAAGCACACAAATCTCAAAGCGTTTGTCGTAAGAGAAAAATGCAATTTTCCGTCAAATTTCAGAAACGAGATGAACCTCGATGATTTTTTGCGCGACCAGGGAGTTGTCGGGCTTGAGGGTATTGACACAAGGGCGCTTACGCGTGTCATCCGTGACAAAGGTACTATGAAGGGCGTCATTATGACCGGTGAACCGGACGATAATGAGGTTAAACAGCTTATGAATTCTCTCGACAACAGCCATGTTATAATGAACACAACCGCAAAGCGGGCGTACACGGTAAACGAAACCGGGAAAACGCATATAGCTTTTATCGATATGGGCGCGAAACAGGGTATTATACGCGACCTCGTAAGGCGCGGCTGCAGGCTTACGGTATTCCCCGCGAATATCTCCGCGGAAACTATTGAGGAATCAAAGCCCGATTTGGTATTCCTCTCAAACGGTCCGGGCGATCCGCTCGACGCGCCGGGAACGGTTGATACAGTAAGGCGCTTAGTCGGAAAATACCCGATATGCGGAATTTGTATGGGACATCAGATTATAGGTTTGGCTCTCGGCTGCAAAACGGCAAAGCTCAAATTCGGTCACCACGGAGGCAATCATCCCGTGAAAGATTTGTCGGGCGGCAACGTCTTTATTACAAGCCAAAATCACAACTACATAGTGTCGGATCTCCCCGGCGACGTCGAGGAAACCTTTGTAAACGTAAACGACGGCACATGCGAGGGTATTCGGCATAAAACGCTGCCAATACAGAGCGTTCAGTTCCACCCCGAGGCGTCTCCCGGTCCTCTGGACACCGGCTGGCTGTTCGACAGATTTTTAAAGGAGGTAAAATAACATGCCCTTAGATAAGAGTATAAAAAAAGTTCTTGTTATAGGCTCCGGTCCCATTGTTATAGGACAGGCCGCCGAATTTGACTATTCGGGCACGCAGGCGTGCCGGGCGATAAAGGACGAGGGAATCGACGTTGTCCTCGTAAACTCAAACCCCGCCACAATTATGACTGACCGCGGTATGGCCACTCATACATATATCGAACCGCTTACCGCCGAATATGTTGAAAAGATTATTCAAAAGGAGCTTCCGGACTCGGTAATTGCCGGCATGGGCGGTCAGACCGGACTTAATCTCGCGTGCGAGCTGTACGACAAGGGCGTGTTTGATAAATACAATATGAAGGTTATCGGTACCTCTATTCCCTCAATCAAGGAGGGTGAGGATCGTGACAGCTTTAAGCGTCTTATGGAACGCACAAATCAGCCTATCGCCCCGTCGGAGATTGTCACGGAGCTTGAGTCGGGTCTTGCGTTCGCGGAGAAAATAGGCTATCCGGTTATAGTCCGTCCCGCGTATACTCTCGGAGGTACAGGCGGAGGTATAGCGGAAACGCCCGAACAGCTTGAAACAATTCTCTCACAGGGACTTCATCTCTCGCGCGTCGGTCAGGTTCTTTTGGAAAAGAGCATAAAGGGCTGGAAGGAAATAGAATTTGAGGTCATGCGTGACGGAGCGGGCAATTGCATCACCGTATGCTCCATGGAAAACGTTGACCCTGTCGGCGTACACACAGGCGACTCAATCGTCGTCGCGCCGGCGCTTACCCTCGCGGACAAGGAGTACCAGATGCTCCGTAAAGCGGCAATTGACATTATAAACTCAATCGAGATAAGGGGAGGCTGCAATGTCCAGTTCGCGCTTGACCCGAACAGCTTTAACTATGCCGTAATAGAGATTAATCCGCGCGTAAGCCGTTCATCGGCGCTCGCGTCAAAGGCTACCGGTTATCCCATAGCTAAAATCGCGGCAAAAATCGCGCTTGGATACAATCTTGACGAGATTAAAAACGCCGTTACGGGCAAAACCTACGCATGCTTTGAACCGGCTATTGACTATGTTGTAACGAAAATTCCTAAGTGGCCGTTTGACAAGTTCTTCGGCGCGAAGAGAAATCTCGGCACTAAAATGATGGCTACCGGTGAGATTATGGCAATAGGCAACACCTTTGAAGCGTCGCTTTTAAAAGGTATCCGCTCTCTTGAAATAAAGCAGTACACGCTTGAAAGGCAATCATCAAAAAAACGCACGACTGTTGAACTTAAGCAGCGCGTTATTGTACCCGACGACGAAAGGCTGTTTGACCTTGCCGAGCTTATACGCAGAAATTACAATATGGATAAGCTCGCGGCAATCACTGGAATGGATTTATTTTTCCTTGAAAAGATAAAGAACATAGTAACGGCGGAGGAGGAGCTTAAAAAGCGCACACTGTCCGACCTTGATTGTGATATTTTGAAAAAATACAAGAAAATGGGCTTTTCGGACAAGGGTATTTCCGAGCTTATAGGCTGCGGCGCCAACGAAGTATTCGACCTTCGCAAATCGCTCGGCATAACTCCTGTTTACAAAATGGTTGATACCTGCGCGGGCGAGTTTGAGGCGGTTTCTCCATACTATTACTCCACGTACGACGAGGTTACGGAATCCTTCCCATCCGACAGGAAAAAGGTAATCGTTATCGGCTCCGGTCCCATAAGAATAGGTCAGGGTATAGAATTTGACTACTGCTCGGTTCACTCGGTTTTATCTCTCGCTAAAGCGGGGATTGAAACGATTATTATAAACAATAATCCGGAAACGGTTTCCACGGACTTCGACACGTCGGATAAACTGTATTTTGAGCCGCTTACCGAGGAGGACGTTTACAACATTATACTTCTCGAAAAGCCTGACGGAATAATACTTCAATTCGGCGGTCAGACCGCTATCAAGCTGGCTAATTTCCTTGAACAAATGCGGGCGCCGGTACTCGGCACTCAGCCAAGATATATTGACGAGGCGGAGGACAGGGAAAAGTTTGACGAGATGCTTGAAAAGCTCGGCATTAAGCGTCCCAAGGGTAAGGCAGTCTGGAGCGTCAAGGAGGGTATCGAGGAGGCTGGCAAGCTTGAATACCCATTGCTTGTGCGTCCGTCCTATGTTCTTGGCGGTCAGGGAATGGAAATCACCAGAAACGAGATTGACCTTGTACGCTACCTTACGGACGCGTTTATAAAAGACAATAAAAACCCCGTTCTTATTGACCGCTATCTTGGCGGACGCGAGCTTGAGGTCGACGCGATATGCGACGGCACGGATGTGCTTATACCGGGTATTATGGAGCATCTTGAGCGCGCCGGCGTACACAGCGGAGACTCAATATCAATATATCCGCCGCAGAACGTGCCGCAGGATATAATCGACAAGATTGTTGACGTCACCTATCGGATTGCGCTTGAGCTGAAGGTTATAGGCATGATCAACATTCAGTTTATCGAATTCAAAAACGAGCTGTATATTATAGAGGTAAATCCGCGTTCAAGCCGTACGGTACCGTACATTACAAAGGTTACCAACGTACCGGTAATAGATATAGCCACAAATATTATGCTCGGAAAAACACTGAAGGAAATGGGATATTCAACAGGCATCTCACCGCGGACCAACACGGTCGCTATAAAGGTTCCCGTATTCTCCACGGAAAAGCTGCCGCAGGTCGAGGTGAGTCTCGGTCCCGAAATGCGCTCCACCGGCGAGGTTCTGGGCGTCGGGCGCAATTTCTACGAGGCTCTGTACAAGGGTTTTGTAGCGGCGGGCACAACAATTCCAAAATCCGGCTCGACCGTTCTTGTAACCGTGCGCGACCTTGATAAGGACAACTTTCTGCCTATTGCCAAGAAATTCAGCAAGCTTGGCTGTAATTTTATCGCGACCTCGGGTACGGCGGCGCTGCTTGAGGAAAATAATATCCCCGTTCAGACGGCAAAGAAAATTTCCGAGGGCGTGCCGAATGTGCTTGACGTTATAAGGAGCGGTATGATTGATTTGATTGTGGATATACCCAAAAAAGGAAACGACGTCAATTCGGACGGCTTTAAAATAAGACGCACCGCCATTGAGTGCGACGTTACAATAATGACAAGCCTTGACACCGTGCGCGCGCTTGCCGACGTTATGGAAAAACAGTATACTTCCGACAGCGTGGATATTATCGCTCTCTCGGAAATCAAATAAGCTTATTTAAAAGGGACGCTAAATCCATTTTTAGTGTCCCTTTTTTAGTGTCCCCGAAATCAGTCGAATTTATGTCGTATAAGGTGGAGCTGAATACAGATATAAACCATTGCGTATTTCTTCTGTTTCATATAACGGAACACCCTGTGATTGACATCAAAATTTTCCTTCGGAATATCCGATATATATATGTCCGTTATCTCGCGCAGACGCGCAAACCTTCTTTTGGGCGGCATCTTCAGTTTAGGATTAAACAGCGCGCACAGACTGCCAAAGCTTTTATGAAAATAGTCCTCGTATATACGGTTGCGGACACGGATATTATCGGTATTCCAACCGCATATAATTTCCGCCACGGACAGAGTCGAGGCGCGTACGGTATCGAAAAAATCAAAGGCGTACTTATCCCATACGCGCTTATAGCTGTTTGTGTAGTAACGGCACAGCACGTCGCCGAGAATATACAGACTGTCAATATAATTCACATAGCCGGCTACAAAAACGTGGTCCTCGTTGCGTCTTAGCGGAGGGAACTCTATCCCCTCACGGCGTATTATGTCCATTTTGTACAGCTTGTACCACGCCGCGCCTTGTAAGCCCTTCTCCCCATACATGAGCATATGCTCATAATAGTCGCGTCTCGCCTCGCCGCCCTCTCTGCGCAGACCGCCCGCCTTTTGTATTATCTTATATACGCGCTTGCCATCGTACAAGCTGAAGCTGCACGCTACAAGGTCAACCTTCTGTTCCTCCATGGCGTTTACAAGCTTTTCAATCGCGTTTCGCTCGATATAATCGTCCGCGTCAAAAAAATATACGTACTTTCCCGTGGCTTTTCTGAGCGCAAGGTTACGCGCGGCTGCCGGGCCCTCGTTGTTTTTGCTGAATACCGCCACTCTTTTGTCTTTGTCGGCCTCGGCAAGACATTTTATATAGCTGTCGTCCTTTGAGCCGTCGTCAACTATGATTATTTCAAGATTTTCATACGTCTGCTCAGTCAGACATTTTACTCCGCTCTCAATATGCTCCGACATATTATACACAGGCACAATGATACTTACCTTTTCCATCTCCTATATAAGCTCCTTTATAGCCTCAAAATTACGCTTGCAGTTATTTTTATCACGAATTGTAAAAAAGCTGTCAAGTCTTTTTTTGTACTTGTCCTCAATCACAGCGCCCTTTTGAAGTATAACCTCAAGAGAGCTTATAAGAGCGTCCTCGTCATATACTACCTCTCCAAAGCCGTCCCGGCTGTAATTAAAATAACCCTCGCCATAATGTTGACGCCGAAATTCCTCCTCGTCAAATTGATAGAACAGCATTGGCTTTTCCATGTAGGCGTAGTCAAAAAAAACGCTTGAAAAGTCGGTTATAAGCACATCGGAATTTATCAAAAGCTCCTGTACCGTGGAGTCCTTGAAGGACAGCGCCCGTACTCTCCCTCCGGATTTAAAGCAGTCAATGAATTTCTGCATCTCAATATGAGGATAAAATACAAGCTCATATCCGTATTTTTCAAGAAGCTCCTTCACACGCGGGCTGTTCAGCAAAGAGTCAAACGCGCGGAAATATTTGCTTTCCGTAAATTCGTGCCGGTCGACTCCCTGAAGATTATACCGCCATGTGGGCATGACAAGAATTCTTTTTGACGGTGTTTCTATTTTTTTCAGCTCGTCGTAGCGGCAAAGTCCGAGCATACGGACTACTCCCTCCGGATAACCGTAATTCGCGTTTATGTAGTCAAATTCGGGCTTTGCCGAACAGACAAACAGGTCTATGTTTACATTATTATTATAAAGGTAAGTCAGGTTATCCTTGATTATCCCATGCTGTAAAAAGATTTTCTTACCGCGTACAAGTCCCAATTTGTCAGCCCTGACAAAAAAATCAATATACGGCGTAAAACCCATAATATGCGTACTTATACGTACTCGAGCGCAGATAAGCGTTATGAAATGCTCCATGCTGTTATAGCGCACAAGTCTGCCCATACCCTCGATGCGTACTCTGTCCGGTGAATTATCGGCTATTACATACGCGGCGTTAATTTCAGGACAGTTTCCGGTAATATACCGAAACAGGTAGTACCCGTTGTCGCGGGCGTCAAAGCCGCGCTCCGATATAAGCCAGAGATCACGGTATTTGGCTTTTTTACCCGCAAACGGCGCAGCGGCTGCCGCCGCCGTGTATTTTACGGCACAGGAAAAATATCTTGCAAGCTTTTTACAAAGTAACCGGAAACTCATTTTATTTCCTCCCGTGCAGTCAACGCATCAACAAAAACCTTTTCGCTATCACTATAAACCGTCAGCGCTTCCGCTAAAAATCAACAGCAAATATATTTTATCACATTATAATCCGAAAAAACATACCAAATAACAGTTTTTTTGTTCAATTTGGCGATAATAAGGACATAATCAACTTAGTATAAAGAAAAGAAATTTCTATATTTGTTACTTATAACGGTTGAAAAAGTCTTTACTTATGTGTTATAATGATAAATTGATATAAAAGAATTTTACGTAAGGGGTTCTTAATAAAGATGAATAAAAAAATTACAGCAATTATTTGCTCGACAATATGCGCAGTTTCTATGCTGCCGGCAGTATATGTAAACGCCTCCAACAGCGAAAGCGACCTCAAAGACGCTTTGCTTGACGCTATAAACTGGAAGGAGGAAAAGGACAGTCCGATGTACAGCATTGGCTCCTCCTCTTCCGATTTTTATATAATGGCTCTTAAACGTCTCGGCAGGGACTATGACTACTCGAAATACCTTAGCAGTCTTGACGGTATCGCCGCCGCGTACAGCGAGCTTCACAACGCCTCGGATATGCAGCGCACCGCGCTCGCCGCCTTTGCGTCGGGCGGCGATCCGCGCAATGTAGGCGGAAGGGATTTAATTGCGGACGGCGTGTATTACAGAAACGCTGTCGCGCCGATTAACCGTGAAGGCTCCAACGGATATTCCTGGGGACTTATCGCTCTGGACAGCGGAGAATTTGAAACTCCCGACTGGGCGCTGACAGACAGAAACAGTATAATCGCCGGACTTCTTTCATATCAGAATACCGACGGCAGCTTTGAGGACAGTGTTTATTCAACCGCCTCGGCTATAACCGCTCTCGCGCGCTACTGTGATACAAGCGGAGCATATACTATAACTCAAAATCAGACAGGCTACGTATTCGACATCAGTCCTGCGGAGGCTGTGGATAAAGCGGTGGATTATCTTGAAGAGGCTCAGAGCCGCGACGGAGATTTCGGAGATTTATCGTCAACCGCAATGGCCGTCATAGCTCTTGACTCCATAGGTATCGACTCTGACAAGGACAAGCGTTTTTCAGCCAAAAACGGTACGCTTATAGACGGTCTGTTAATGTACCAAAATAAGGACGGCGGATTTTCGGAGGATCTCAATAAAAGCGACAGTGACGCGACCTCTCTCGCGCTGTGCGCACTTACGAGTCATTTAAGAAGTATGCAGAATAAATCGGCTTTTTTCTCATTTAATGTAACCGATACCAATGTTCTCGCGACGCCGACGCCTACGGTTAAGCCGTCCGCGTCAACCTCGTCCTCGTCAGTGGAAAGCGCCGCAAGACCAACCTCTACGGCAAAACCGACTTCAACGCCGGTAAGAACCTCCAAGCCGGCGGCAACCATAGAACCGAAAAAAACAACCGCTCCGGCATCGTCGGCAACGGTAACGCCCCGCCCGACAAAGCGTCCGGCTCTTGTAGGCCCTATTGAGCCTCCGGGACCTATGCCGACAAAAACACCGATCCCCGGCGCTCCAAGCGACAATGACGATAAATCGAATATTGCTGTTCCCGCGGCAATCGCCTGTGCCGCTGTAATATTACTCGCCGCCGTAACCGTTGTGTTATATATATTAAACAAAAGGAATACGGCTGCAAGCACGGTTTCCGTAAGCATCTCCAATGCGGCAAGGCGTAAAAATCGCCGCAAAACCTCGGAGCGCAGACGATTTGAAAAGCGCAGAAAATTTAATGAGCGCAGAAAATACAGTGGCGGCAGATAAAAATAAACGCCCCGGTCGGGAGCGCCTATAATATATAATTTGGTATAAAAAACCGGCTCGCATTGAGCCGGTTTTTTATTTCGATTATTCGTCGGTTGTTTCGGTATTGTCAGTCGTTTCGGTATCGCCGGTTGTTTCGGTATCGCCGCCCTCTTCGTCCGCCTTCTCAGCATCTTTTTCCGCTTTTTTAGCCTCCTTTTCGGACTCCTTAAGCTCCTTCTTCTGCTGCTCTTCCACGGTCTGTCTTATCTCGCCCCATTTAGTATCGACAGTGACCTCGTCGCCAAGACCGTACTGCTCCTTAAAGGAATCAAAATTTGTCTCGCCGACATAATCTCCAACCGTTACCAAGTCAACCGCCTCGCCCCATGGAGTGTCCTCTGTTACTTCATCAGGGAAATTGAGAAGTCCTTTCATTGTTTCAAAGTCCATACCGTAGGTCTGAGCCATGTGGGACACCGGAATATTATTATACGCCGCAGCCTCTGTTGTGTTTGCCGGCATATCCTCAGGAAGTCCGTAATATTCAAGGAATTCGTCAAGCTCCATGCCTGCCTCCTTCGCTACCTGACCTACCGTGCGTCCGCTTACGTCAGTATAACCCTGTCTGTTATATTTGTTGAACATTGACGGCAGATATATAACTCCTACCGCAACAAGCGCCGCAACTATAACAACCGCGACAATTATCGCTATGATTGCGCTTTTGCTTACGCCTTTTTTTGCGCCGTCGCCTTGTACGTTAATTTCCGCCGTTTCGGGGTTATCCTGCTCGTACGCCTGAGCGGCGTATACGTCTTCCTCTTCGGCTACGGCATTGTCGGAGTCAATCTCCTCAACCTCGTCCTCCACCGGTACCTCGTCGGCGAACAGCTCCGCCGTTTCCTCTTCCTCAGCCGGTTCGGTTTCAACGGTTTCCTCAGCCGCAGCTTCGACAGTTTCCTCCTCTGCGGTTTCCTCAGTCGCAGCTTCGGCAGTTTCCTCCTCTGCGGTTTCATAAGCCGCAGCTTCGGTTGTTTCCTCGTTTTCATTATTAAAATTCTTTTCTTCGCTCACGGTTCCATTCTCCTTATAATTTTTTTATATTCCGCTATACAGATTATTCAGCCTCGGCTGTATCTGTCTGCTCCTCTGCCGGTTCGTCCTCCGGCTGTTCGCCGTCCGCAGCCTCTGATGAATTATCCTGCTCCGCCTGCTTTTCCTCAATAAGCGCGTTGTATTCACCATAGGTAGTATCGTCTGTGATTTCATCGCCGAGTCCGTACTGCTCCTTAGTCTGACTGATTTCGTCGTCGCCCACGACTAAATGAGCCGGTACCAAATCCAGAAATTCCTTCCACGGCATATCCTTTGTAACCTGATCCTGCAGACCCGCGGTTTCTATAAGCTCATCCGCATCCTGACCGTAGTAGTTTGCGTGATACTCAACCGACATATTATCAAGCATTTCACTTTCCGTTGTCTTTTTGGTTATTGTATCGCCCAATTCCAGTCCGTACTGAGCAAGATAATCCTCAACGGTCATATCCGACTGCCTCGCAAGATATCCTACCGTCGCCTCGGCGCCGTTTTCTACCGCTTTATCCTCTATACCCTCCGATATTTTGCCGTAGGTAGCGTATACTCCGACGCCAACGAACACAACAATAACAAGAACGATTATAATGTTGATAAGCTTGTCCATCTGTGTTGTCTTCTTTTTTCCGCTATTGTTCATAATTCCCTGTTTCTCCTTTCGTTTATTATGTAAACGCAAAATATTATTCATATTTTACGTCATCTTATATATTATATCACGTTATATAGAAAAATCAATAAGTTTTTTTTAAACTTTTTGTTACAGAACATATATATTCGTCCCGCGTATTGATTATTATATGCCCGCTATGAAAATATGACCCTTATCCCCTGCTCAGCTTATTTATTTTGTCTATCTGTCCGACAATGACTATCATATCCCGCTCCCCGAATACGTAATCCGGTTCCGGCGCGACGTTTATGTCATCATTCAGCCGGTTTTTTACGGCTACAATGTTAATACCGTACCTGCGCCTTACGGAAAGCTCGCCAAGACTTCTGCCTACCCAATTATCCGGTACAGCTATATCCGATATGCCGTACTCGTCCGAAAGATTTATTATATCCATAATATGACTCGAAACCAGCGACACAGCCGTTTTTACTCCCGCCTCGCGCTCCGGTATTATGACGTTGTCAGCGCCTATTTTCTGAAGTACCTTTTTGTGACGCTCGTCCATTGCCTTGCATACCACCCTATCAACTCCCATTTCCTTGAGCATCAGCGTTATAAGCACGCTGTCTGTAATGTCGCCGCCTATCGCCACAACAACACAGTCGTAGTTTTTTATTCCGAGGGTTTTCAGCACGCTTTCCTCCTTTGCGTCGCCGCATACCGCTCGCGTAACGCTGCCGGCGGCGTTGTTGACCGGGTCTATACTTTTATCAACCGCCAGAACCTCATATCCCATGCGGAAAAGCTGCGTCGCCACCGCCATTCCAAAGCGTCCAAGACCTATTACCGCAAATGTTTTCATAGCTTTTCTCCTATCCTACCATAAAATCTCCGTCGGGATAACGTATCTCCCGCGTCCCGGCGGCTCTGACCATAAACACAACGCTGACCGTCATAATTCCTACTCTGCCGAAAAACATATACAATATCAGCAGTATTTTTGTAAACACAGACGCCGTTTCTGTAATTCCTACCGACAGTCCCACCGTACTGTACGCCGACGCCGTCTCATACATCGCGTCAAGCACGGAGCATTTCTCCGCCGCGGATACCGCCGCCGTACCTACCGCGACAAGCAACAGCCATATAATTGTCAGCGTCATGGCGTGAATAACTGTTGAATGACTTATTCTTCTGCCGAAAATTACTATGTCCTTTTTCGCTCTGAGTACGGAAATAACAGAAATCATGACAAGCGCCACAGCGCCAACCTTGACTCCGCCGGCGGTAGAACCCGAGGCTCCTCCGATCATCATAAAAGCAATCCCCGAAAACTTTGACCGCTCAGTCAGATTATTCTGTGAAATCGCGTCAAATCCCGCAGTTCTCGAAGTCACGGACTGAAAAAACGATGATAAGATTTTCTGTCCCATGCTGTCGTTTCCGATAGTTAAAGGATTGCCGTACTCAAACAAAAAAAATACAGTCGTTCCGAAAACAAGCAATACGGCTGTCGCGAGAATAACGACACGTGAATACATGCTGATTTTTACCCATGAATGTTTTTTTATAACCTCCGCCCATACTATAAAACCCAATCCGCCTATAATTATAAGAAGCGACAGCGTTATAAGCGCTAAAGGGTCGTGTCTGAAGGACAGCATGCTTTGTCCGTCGCCAAGTATGTCAAAGCCGGCGTTGCAGAAAGCGGAAACGGAGTGAAATATTCCGAACCACACTCCCCTTGCCGCTCCAAATTTCGGTATAAAGCATACCGACAGCGCTGCCGCTCCGGCTCCTTCTATGACTCCCGTTATACATATAACTCGCTTAGCCAGCCCGACAACGCCCTCAAGGCTTTCCACTCCCATATTCTGAGCGATAAGCATCCTGTTCCTTAGCCCTATACGCCTTTTGGAAAGTATAAATACAAAGCACAGTATCGTCATGAAACCCAATCCGCCGATTTGTATCAGCGCGAGCAGTACCGCCTGCCCGAATACGCTGAAGTACGCGCCGGGGTCTACAAGCGTGAGTCCCGTCACGCATACCGCGGACGTCGCGGTAAAAAGCGCCGTCAGAAACGGTGTGCGTACACAGGACCTTGAGGAAACCGGAAGCGTGAAAAGGAGCGCGCCGACAAGTATCAAAAGCATAAAGCTTACCGCAATACGCCGTCCGGTATTTATTTTTTTTTCGAAAAATTTTGTTTTTTGCATAGTTTTCCTTAAAATCATGTTTTTTTCCACATATATGGCAGGAACAATACAAGTATTGGGTACATTTCCAATCGTCCGACAAGCATATTAAGCGACAGCATAAGCTTGGACAGTATTGAAAAATCCGAGAAATTACCCGAAGGTCCCACCGCTCCGAGTCCCGGTCCTATATTATTCACCGTCGCGATAACCGAGGTAACGGTCGTTGCAAAGTCCTTATTGTCAAGGCTTATAACAAGTATTGACAATCCTATGAAAATCATGTATACAACAAAATAAAGAAGTATTGACCGGAGCGCATCCGAATTTACGCTCTGCCCGTCCGTTTTGACGGAGAATACGCTTCTCGGACTGGTATTGCGCTTTAAAGAATGAAGCGCCGCCTTTATAATCACAAGCGCTCTTACCACCTTAATACCTCCGCCGGTTGAGCCCGCGCACGCGCCGATTATCATCAGCAGCAGGAGTATTATCTGAGAAAGCATGGGCCAGTGTACAAAATCAGCGGTCGTGTAGCCGGTTGTCGTCATAACTGAGGAAACCTGAAAGAAGGAGTATCGAAACGACTCGCCAAAGGAACGGTAAAGCGGCGTTATATTAACGGCTATAATCACAGCCGCACCTATCATAATTCCCAGATACCACTTCAGCTCGTCATTTTCGCCTATTTTTGAAAGCTTTTTTATTAAAATCAAGTAGTACACGTTGAAATTGATACCGAAAAGCATCATAAAAATTCCGATTACGTAGTCAATATACGCGCTGTTATAGTAAGCGATTGAGCTGTTTTTTATTCCGAAGCCGCCGGTTCCCGCCGTGCCGAAGGTATGAACAATACTGTCAAAAAGCGGCATACCGCCCGCGCAAAGAAAAATTGTTTCAAGTACTGTAAGAGCAATGTAAATTCCATACAGTATGCGTACGGAAAACTGCCATTTACTTACAAGCTTGCCCACCGTCGGTCCGGGCATTTCCGCGCGTATCATATATGTGGCGCGCATGTCCTTTGACGAGAATATCGCCATTGAAAACGCGAGCACGCCCATACCGCCCAGCCAGTGCGTAAAGCTCCTCCAGAACAGCAAGCTCTTGCTCATACCCTCAACATTGCGCAGTATTGTCGAGCCGGTTGTGGTAAAGCCCGATACCGACTCGAAAAAGCAGTCTATATACGACGGAATTTCTCCGCTTATATAGAACGGCAACGCGCCCACAGCCGAAAGAAGTATCCAGCCCAGCGCAACTATGGCCATACCGTCACGGGCAAAAATACTGTTATTTTCCGGCTGTTTTAAGGAAAAGACAGCCCCTGTCAGAAGCGATATAATTATAGGTATCAGATACGCCATGTACAGTCCTTCTCCGTAAAAAAAGGACAACGCCATCGGCGCCAGCATTGTGGCTGCCGCCGCTGTAAGTATGCGTCCTATTGAATACGCAATCATTCTGTAATTCATATTTTCCAAAAGCTCCTTTTATCTACGCGAGTATGTCGGTAAGATTTTTTATCCTGTGCGTCGTTACGACAATAACCGTGTCGCCTACCTCTAAGGTACTGCCGCCGTCAGGCACCAATACGCGGTTGTTTCTGAGTATTGCGGCTATAAGCACGCCGTCGGCTATACTTATCCTTGCAAGAGGTCTTCCTGTAAGCGCGGACTCCTGATTTACTATAAACTCCATTGCCTCAGCCCGGTTGTTTACTATACGGTACAGCGTACGCATTTCGGTGTCCCGCGCGCTCTGCATGGCGCGCGCGTAACGTATTATCATATTTGCGGTTATATTTTTCGGCGTAACTATGCTGAACACATCCGTTTCCTCGATAAGGTCGTCGAACGACAGCCTATCTACCTTAGCTATAACCTTATCCACTCCCTTTTTCTGGGCGTACATGGATATTATCATGTTTTCCTCGTCAATTCCCGTGAGAGACACAATCGCGTCGACGCGGTCAATTCCCTCCTCCTCGAGTATATGTCTGTCGGTGCCGTCGCCGCATATAATATCAGCCTTGGGAATGAACTCGGATAATGTGCCGCAGCGCGGAGGGTTAATCTCAATAATTTTGACACGCATACCGCTGTCTATAAGCATTTTAGCCAGATAAAGTGAAATTCTGCCGCCTCCTATAAGCATCACGGTCTTTACCTTTTTCTGAATTATGCCTATTTCACGCATAAAACGCGTCAGGTCGCCGTGCGATGCGGTTATGTGCAGCCTGTCCTCGCCGTGTATGACAAAGTCGCCATTTGGTATAAGTACATCTCCGCCGCGCTGCACAGCGCATATCAGCACCTTGATTTTGTATTTTTTATAAATTTCATATATCGCCATATTGCAGAGCGCGCTGTCATTATTGACTGTAAATTCTATAAGCTCAATCCTGCCCCTGGCGAAGGTTTCCGTCTTTGTCGCAGCCGGAAACCGCAGTATCCTTGAAATTTCACCGGCTGTGGCAAGCTCGGGATTTATAATCATGTTAATTCCGAGCGCGTCGCGCATAAAATCGACATGCTTTGAGTACTCGCGGTTTCTGACCCTGGCTACACAGCGCTGCGCGCCCATTTTCTTTGCCATAATCGAGCAAAGCGCGTTATACTCGTCATTAGCCGTCACCGCAATAAATAAATCCGTTTTTTTCATATCCGCCTCGAGGAGGACGTCAACATCCGTACCGCTGCCATTTATGCTGCGTACGTCAAACGTTTCCTCTATATATTCGCATACCGTCTTTTTTATGTCAATAAGAACAATGTCGCAGTCCTCGTTGTTGAAGTCCTCAACAAGCTTGCGTCCTACCTTTCCTCCGCCTACTATTACTATGTTCATCTTTCTTCTCTCTTCTCTCTTGTCATCAGTCTCAGTACCGCCTCGCGCGCATCCGCGCCGTTATACAGAATATTATTCGCCTCTTCGACTATCGGCATTTCAACGCCGTACCTCTTAGCCATTTCATACGCCGCCTTAGCTGTGTTAACACCCTCGACGACCATATGTACCGTATCGAGCGTTTCCCGCAAGGATTTACCCTGACCGAGCAGTATACCGGCGCGGCGGTTACGGGAGTGCATGCTTGTACAGGTAACTATTAAGTCGCCAACGCCGGAAAGCCCCATAAATGTTTTTTCATTCGCGCCCATAGCGGCGCCCAATCTTGATATTTCCGCGAGTCCGCGCGTCATAAGCGCCGCCTTTGTATTGTCGCCGTAGCCCAATCCGTCTGAAATACCCGCGCAAAGCGCGATTACATTCTTCAGCGCTCCGCCAAGCTCCACTCCCGCAATATCGGTAGAGGTGTAGACACGAAACATATCGTCCATAAAAATATCCTGAATGAATTTAGCCGTTTCAAGGTTCTCAGACGCGACAACATTAGTCGTCGGCAGTCCGCGTGAAACCTCCTCCGCGTGCGACGGTCCGCTCATAACGGATACCTCCGCATGAGGTATTTCCTCCTTATAGACCTGTGAAAGACGCAGAAGCGTACCCTCCTCAAGTCCCTTTGAGATATTTATGAGCCTTTGTCCGTCCCTAACGCGCGGTGCAAGCTGTTTTGCGGTCGTGCGCGTCGCGGGAGAGGGCGCGGCGGTTATTATAAGCTCCGCTCCATCGGTACACTCGCCAATATCATGAGTACAGGTGATGTTTTCGGGAAATTTTACCCCCGGTAAAAATTCCGTATTCTCACGGTCACGGTTAAGCCTGTCCGTTTCCTCCTGTATCCATGACCATAAGTATACGTTACAGCCCTTTTTTGCGAGAAGTATCGCTATGGCCGTACCCCAGCCGCCGGAGCCGATTACTGCTATTTTCATTTTATTTCTCCTTTTTACCGAAACTCAATTTATTTTCAGTTCCGTTTAATAATCTCTTTATATTAGCGTGATGACGCGCTATAAGCAGTCCGCCGATTATTACTACGCATATAAGCTGAATAATATTATAATTCCGCGTGATTACTGCTTTTGCGATTTCAACCGCTATGTATGCCGCTCCGGCAAATATTGAGCCGAGCGAAACATAGCGTGTAACCGCCATAACCGCAATCGCGCATACCGCCACGATAAGTACGACCTTCCAGTCGAGCATGAGCGCAACTCCGAGGCTTGTTGCAACGCCCTTGCCGCCCTTGAAACCGAAATACAGCGGAAAATTATGCCCGAGTATTACCGCAACGCCTGCGATATATGGAAAAAGGTCATTTAACATCATATCATAGCGCGTATTCGGATACATCCAATCACTGCCGCTCAATGCCTTTCCAATGAGTACTACGATTACACCCTTTAGCACATCCAAAAGAAGCGTTATAATTCCCATTTTCTTTCCGTATGTACGGAGCATATTCGTTGCGCCCGCATTGCCGCTGCCGCTTTCGCGTATGTCCTTTTTGCCGATTACCCTTGACAGAATTATCGAAAAATTCAGCGATCCGATAAGGTACGAAGCTGCCGCTACGGCGATTATTGTTAAATACGTCATAATTTATCCTCCACATTCAAGACCGAGATAAAATTGTTCAGATTGCCGCTTTGCAGCCGATGGCGCCGTACGCGTGTACTGCCCTCGACAAAAAGCGGTGATATGAGCAATTTTAGCCGGTCTAAAGCTTTTTCTCATTCTTTTCTCTTATAATAAATTTAATCGGCGTACCCTCGAATCCAAACGCATCGCGTACCTGATTTTCTATAAACCGCAGGTACGAATAATGGAACAAGTCCTTTGAGTTCGCGAACAGTATAAACGTCGGCGGAGCGACGCCCGCCTGTGTGCCGTAGTAAACCTTTAAGCGCCTGCCTTTGTCCGACGGCGGCTGCTGCTTTGCCATAGCCTCGTTTAACACGTCGTTTATCATACCCGTTGTAATTCTGCGTTTATGCTGTTCATTTACTTTCCTGATTAAATCCAAAAGCTTATCCACTCTCTGCCCCGTTTTCGCGCTTATAAATATTATCTCCGCGTAGGACATGAACGCGAACCCCTCACGCACGCGCATGGTAAAGCTCTTCATTGTCTTATCGTCCTTTGCGACAATATCCCACTTATTAACGGCGAAAATACACGCCCTGCCCTGTTCATGCGCATAGCCGGCAATTTTTGTGTCCTGCTCCGTTATACCCTCGCTCGCGTCTATCATTATAACACATACATCGCTCCTGTCAACCGCCGCGAGCGAACGCACAACACTGTACCGTTCCACGTTTTCGTCAATTTTTCCGCGTTTTCTCATTCCGGCGGTGTCAATAAACAGGTACTTATCGCCGTTTTTCTCATAACGCGAGTCAATCGCGTCGCGCGTCGTGCCGGCGATGTCGCTTACAATCACTCTGTCCTCGCCCAATATTTTATTGATTAAAGACGATTTTCCCGCGTTAGGTCTGCCTATAACCGCGACCTTTATCTCGTCCCCGTCCTCCGATGTGTCCGCGTCCTCGGGAAATTTACGCGTCACCTCGTCCAAAAGATCGCCCACGCCCAGACCATGCGTTGAGGAAATAGCTATCGGATCGCCGAGTCCGAGGTTGTAAAACTCATAAAACTCAAACGGCACGTCTCCCGTATTATCCACCTTATTTACGGCAAGGACTATCTTTTTCTTTGCCTTTAAGAGCATTTGAGCAACGTCCCGGTCATTTGCGGTAACGCCGTCCCTTACATTTACCATAAGAATTACAACGTCCGCCATTTCAATCGCAAGCTGAGCCTGACGGCGCATCTGCACGAGTATCTCGTCCTTTGACGCCGGCTCTATACCGCCTGTGTCAATAAGTGTAAAATGCTTGTCAAGCCAGGACGCGTCGGAAAAAATCCTGTCGCGCGTAACGCCGGGCGTATCCTCAACTATACTTATGCGCTGTCCGGTTATTTTATTAAAAAGCGTGGATTTACCTACATTCGGGCGTCCTACTATCGCTACCAGTGGTTTCATTAAAATTCTATCTCCTCGTCTAATATCTTTTCTATAAATTCGTATCCGTCGTTTATGACAGGAATAAGCGTAACCCCAAGCGCCTTCTCAATGTCCGCGACAGTTGTGTCGTCGAGAAAAATATTATCGTCGTCGCGGAGCATACTGTGCGGAATAAGAAGTATATTCGTTTTTATTCTTCCCTTTAACTGTTTTATTATATCCGACCCGCATACAAGCCCCGATACGGTTACGCCGCCGCCGAAAAAGTTATTCTTTATCGGATATACGTCAATTTTAATACCTTCGCATTTTTCCATTACAGCCTTTGCAAGGCTCTTTATAAAATCACCGGCGATTTCGCCTGTCGCCATCGCTATATGACGCGAGCGTTTTTTCTTTTTTACAAGCTTTAAGGCGCTGTCAAATTCCTCCCGCATACTCGCGATAAGTCCCACGCCGTTTTCAAGCTGCGGAAAGCCCTCATAGCTTTCGGAGTCCGGCACGGGAATTTTAGCGTTAACATAGAACTCATCTGACAGATATACGAGCCGTGTGCCAAGTTCCTCGAGAAATTTATCCTGTATTCTGCCGACAAACTCTACCGTTTCCCTGCTGCTTTCCTCTGTAAACGGTGTCAGCGGATAAAGTCCGTCACGGTAACGCGTAAGTCCCACAGGCACTACAGAAATACTGTTTACATAGGGGTATAATGCTCCCAAATCCGTCAGGGTGCGTTCAAGATTTTCACCGTCGTTTATTTTTGGGCAAAGCACAATCTGACAATTCATATATATGCCATGTCCCGCGAGCTTTCTCATTATATCATAGCATTTACCAGCAAAACGGTTATTAAGCATTCTGCATCTAAGCTCCGGCTCGGTTGCGTGAACGCTTATGTTAATTGGCGATACACGCATTTTTATAAGGCGGTCTATTTCCTCGTCCGACATATTCGTCAGCGTTACGTAGTTGCCCTGCAAAAACGACAATCTTGTGTCGTCGTCCTTGAAATACACCGTTTCGCGCATACCCTTTGGGAGCTGGTCGATAAAGCAGAATATGCATTTGTTGGTACAGCTTCGCGCCTCGTCAATAAGTCCCTCCGCGAACTCAATACCCAAGTCCTCATAGTTGTTTTCGACGGCTATTACCTCCGTTGAGCCGTCCTTTTTCAGTACCTCAAGCTCAACCTCATATTCTGCCGTGAGATAGCGGTATTCAAGAATATCATGGAAATCGTGGCCGTTTATGCTTATCAGCTTGTCCCCTGCTTCAAGTCCGGCGTACTCCGCTATTGACATCGGTTCAACATATTTAATTGTCGTATCCGCTTTTCTCATATTTTTCCCTGTAATGTATTTTATATTTCTTATTGTTTCACATATAGGGTGAAATAATAAGGTTTAAATTGCGTATCCCAGCTCAAAGGCTTTCAGATTAAGCTCAATAAATTTTTCAGGCACGGTTTCCTTTATTGTATCGAGCCATACCTGTTTGTCAACGCCCGTGCTTTTAGCCAGAAGTCCGATTAGAACTACGTTTACGGCTTTTACCGTACCCGCCTCCTCCGCAAGAGAAAGCGCGTCAACCGCCTGTAAATTAACCTTTTCGGAAAGCTTTTTCTCTATATCTTCGGGGTAGTCCATGGCTCCTGTGATTACAGGCATAGGATTTATCCGCTGAGTGTTTGCAAGCATTTTACCTCCCTTTTTAAGATACGGCAGCGCTCGCATCGCCTCAAGCATCTCAAACGCCAGGATTATGTCGGCCTCGCCGCGGTCAATAATAGGCGAGTACACCTCGGCGCCGTACTTCACGTACGTGACAACGGTACCGCCGCGCTGACTCATGCCGTGAACCTCGCTTACCTTAACGTCATAGCCCTCTTTTATAGCAACCTTACCCAGAATACGGCTTGCGAGAAGAGTACCCTGTCCTCCTACTCCGACTATCATTATATTCATCAGCTCAAACCTCCTCAATCGCATTAAACGGACAGACATTTGTACAGAGTCCGCAGCCGTTGCACTGCGTCATGTCGATACTTACCGCGCCGTCCCGAACCGAAATGGCGGGACAGCCAAGCTTCATGCACATTTTGCACATTCTGCATTTATCGGTAATCCTACAATGTCCCGTGTACTTTTTGCGCATTTCCGGCAAAAGCGCGCAGGGTCTTTGCGCGATTATAACCGAAACATTCTCGCGTCCCGTTTCCTCCTTTACAGTCTTTTCAAAATTCTTTACGTCAAACGGGTCGGCTGCAACCACGCGGTCTACACCGATTGACTTGCACAGTGTGAGCAGGTTTACCTGTTTTGTCGGTTCTCTGCGTATCGTGTAACCGGTAGTGGGGTTGTCCTGATGACCTGTCATACCGGTTATGGAGTTGTCAAGAATAAGAACTGTGTTGATACCCTTATTGTAAACCATGTTTATAAGTCCTGTAATACCGGAGTGAATGAACGTCGAATCGCCTATAACCGACACGGTCTTTTTCGCAAAATCACTTCCGCGCGCCTTTGAAATAC
The DNA here is from genome assembly GCA_964634635.1 of uncultured Lachnospiraceae bacterium. GTDB lineage: Bacteria > Bacillota > Clostridia > UBA1381 > UBA1381 > Hominilimicola. The sequence goes on along the minus strand of CAZWMB010000003.1, from coordinate 2,738 downwards.
CATGCGCCTCGCCTATGGCCGCGCCCATGCAAAGGTTGGTGTCCATACTCGCAAGCGGAGGCGCCGCGCCGAGCGTGTAGCAGCCTATGTCGCCCATGACATTTAAACCGAGCTTTTTCAAAACATAGTATGTACCTCTGTGCGGGCAGCCCGCGCACATAACGGGAGGTCTTACAGGCGCGGTTTCGTCAACAGTGTCAAATTCCGGCGGGTCAATACCCAAAATCCGCTTTTTTATCATAGCGGGCGTGTACTCGCCCAGCAGTGTGAACGCGTCCTTACCGATAACGTTAACCCCGATTTTTTTACAGTGATTTTCAATAAACGGGTCAAGCTCCTCAATAACATAGATCTTGCCGCACTTCGCGGAGAAGTCTTTAATCAATTTTTCGGGGAGAGGATAAACCATGCCGAGCTTGAGATAATTAACGCTGTTTCCCAGCGCTTCCTTGGCATACATATACGCGATACCCGCCGCTATTACACCCAATTCCGCGCCGTTGTCCTCAACGGTATTTATATCCGTCGTTTCGGCAAACGCCGAAAGCTCCTTCATTCTGTCCTCAACAACAGCATGACGCGCAATTGCGTTCGCCGGCGTCATTACATTTTTCGTCGGATTTTTAGTGTAATCCTTCAGTTTGCAGTAAATTCTTTCCCGCTCTTCAACAAGGCTCTGCGAGTGCGAAACTCTTGTTGAAAGACGCAGAAACACCGGTGTGTCATATTTCTCTGACAAATCATACGCAAGCTTTGTGTAGTCGCGACATTCTGAGCTGTCCGACGGTTCAAGCATAAGAATTTTCGCCGCCTCGGCGTAGTGACGCGAATCCTGCTCGTTCTGTGACGAGTGCATACCGGGGTCGTCGGCGACACAGTATACCAAGCCGCCGTTTACGCCTCTGTAGCTTGACGTAAACACCGGGTCGGCCATAACGTTTAGTCCTACGTGTTTCATACAAGACATCGCCCGCGCGCCGCCTGTCGCCGCGCCCACGGCAACCTCCGCCGCCACCTTTTCATTCGGCGCCCACTCGACGTATATATCGTCATATTTTACAATATTTTCCGTTATTTCAGTACTAGGCGTACCGGGATATGAGGAAACTACGCTCACGCCCGCCTCGTACGCGCCGCGTGCGACTGCCTCGTTTCCGAGCATTAATTTTTTCATCGTGTACTACTCCCTTGTTTTTGTTACGTACTATTGTATCAAAAATTTATGGCAAGGTCAAGTACCGCGCAAATTTTACCTTGATAAATCAGGAAAAAACAGCAAAAAGCAACTGAAAATTCAGTTGCCAAAATAAAATGCTTTTTTATCCGTGTAACAATTTAATTTTAATTATTCACTCTCGAGTTTCCGGCTAATATCCGTCCCGCTGTCTTATAAAAATTTACCAAGCCTTATCTGGCGAAAAACCGTTGTCCGCGGCGACGCGCTCTATATACCCATAAAGCGCGTCGATAACGACCGGCGTGAGCGCCGGCATTTGCCGCGAACAATGTTTTTAAGTTCGCTCGCAGGATGCTCCATACCGCGCGCCAACGTTACGCCGACCGTGTTTACCTTGCCGCTGCCGAACATAATATTAACAGGCGGATGATACTCGAAATTGATTTTATTTTCCGTAGACTTCCTCAACTGCCTCCTTAATAATCGCGAACGCCTTATCGCAGTCCTCCTCCGTAACGATAAGCGGCGGTACCATACGTATAATGCTCGTTCCTATTGCCGTAATAAGCAATTTTCTGTCAAAGCAGGCGTGCTTTACGTCAACGCCGCTTACTCCGTCCTCAAGCTCGACTCCGACCAGCAGACCCTGACCCCTGACCTCCTTAATATGCGGAAGCGTGCCTAAAAGTTTCATAAAGTACTCTCCCATTCTTTTCGCGTTGCCCGCCAAATCTCTGTCCAAAAGCTCGCTGACCGCCGCGAGTGACGCCGCGCAGCATACGGGGTGTCCGCCGAAGGTGGTTCCGTGAGAGCCGATTGTAAACGCTTTCGCGACTTCCTCTCTCGCGCAGATTGCGCCGATTGGCATACCGCCGCCCATAGCTTTCGCCATTGACACAATATCGGGCTTGACGCCGTAGTTCATATAGCTCATGACCGCGCCTGTTCTGCACCAGCCCGTCTGTACCTCGTCAAGCAAAAGGAGCATACCTTTTTCGTCGCAGAATTCGCGAAGCCCCGTCATAAATTCCGGCGTCGCGGGATTAACTCCGCCCTCGCCCTGAACAGGCTCAATCATAATGGCGATTGTGTTTTCCGCGCAAGCGTTTTTGAACGCTTCAAGGTTATTGTACTCCGCGTATGTAAAGCCCGGGGTCATATCTCCGAAGCCTATCTGACAGGCGCTGTCCGGCTGACCTGTCGCGCTCATCGCGCCGAAGGTTCTGCCGTGGAACGAGTTCGCCGCCGTGACAATGTTATATTTGCGCGCCCCGTATTTTTCAATGCCGTATTTTCTCGCCATTTTTATCATCGCCTCGTTTGCCTCGGTACCCGAATTCTGATAAAAAATCTTATCCATACCGATTGCCGTGCAGACCTTTTCGGCAAGAAGCGCCTGCGGAACGGTATACGGATAGTTAAATGTCTGCATAAGCTCGGACGCCTGCTCCTGAACCGCCTTTACAACCTTTTCGTTACAGTTTCCTACCGAGTTTACGGCGATACCCGCGTAGAAATCCAGATATTCCGCGCCCTTTTCGTCGTAAATATACATACCCTT
>CAZWMB010000002.1:0-56331 GCA_964634635.1 uncultured Lachnospiraceae bacterium | reverse complement strand
CGAGGTAATTATATAGGGGTCGTCCTCGGCGCCGCTGCCGGAGGCAAAGCCCTCAGCGGTTTTATAATAATAGCCGTCACCTCTAAAATCATATTGTTCATCATAAGAGCCTACCGCTCCGGATGATGGCGTTATAAATGAAAACATCATAATTATCCCTAAAATTACAATCCGCCGTTTCATCATAAACCTCCCCTGTTAAAAAATAAAAAGCCTTCGTCCTGCATAACAAGACGAAAGCTTTGTTTCGTTATACCACTCGTCATACCAGCATATGCGTTCCTTTTTACGGGGAAAATCCGCCGCAGCCTACTAAAGCCTTGCTTTTTCGGTGCGGAGCTAAGGGGTGATTTTCAGACATGCCTACTCGCCGCCGCGCTCTCACCGTCCGCGGCTCGCTTACTGTTTTCGGCACGTTCTACTGTCCCCGTCATCGCCTTTGATATTGTATAAGTATTATATTACAAAAACGCTCCGCTGTCAATTACAAATTTATCAGCATTCCTTATCCCACAGCGCCTGATAGAACTGTGAATAATCGGTTTTGTTTTCCTTTATATATTCAATCGCCGAACGCGGGTGTACATTCAGTATACCCGTAAGGAGATACGGAATATCGTAGCCCCATACATTCCCCTCGGCTTTTAATTTAAGCATCTCGCTCTGTATAAATCTGAGTACCGGGTCAAGCTTGTACCTCGGATTTTTCAGAAATCCCAAAAGCGCCTCCATTGCGCAGTTGCCGGCGCCTCTGCCCATACCGTTCATTGTCGCGTCAAGCATACTTACGCCGCAGGTTGCCGCCTCGATAGTGTTCGCGAAAGCCATCTGCTGATTATTGTGAGCGTGCATACCGATTTTTTTGCCGTACTTCGCTCCCACCTCAAGATACGTCTCGGCAAGCTCCCGTATCTGCTCGGGGTACATGGAGCCGTAGCTGTCGACAATGTAAATCATGTCAGCCCCGCTCTGACCGATAAGCTCCAACGCCTGCTTTATGTCCTTGTCGTTCGACGTCGAGACAGCCATGATGTTTATGCTTGTTTCATAGCCCTTAGCCTTACAGTACTCCGCCATGTCAATAGCGGCGGGAATAGTATTGATGTAAGTCGCTACGCGGACAAGGTCAATAACGCTGTCCTTTTTTTCCGTTATATCCTTCTCCAAATCCGTTCTGCCCACATCAGCCATGACGGAAATTTTCATGTCGGCGTCATTGTCGCCGACAATATCCCTTATCGACTGCTCATCGCAGAACTTCCACTTTCCAAATCCGTCTGCCTTGAACAGCTCTTTGGACGCCTTGTAGCCAAATTCCATATAGTCCACACCCGCCTTGACATTGGTATGATACAGCGCCTTTACAAATTCGTCCGTAAAGAAAAAGCTGTTCACAAGTCCGCCGTCGCGGACGGTCGCGTCCAATACCTGAATGTCAGGTCTGTAAGATAATAATGTTCCTTTCTTCGGTGACATTTGCCTCTCCTCCTACCGTACTACCCTTACTACGTTTACCGCCTGCGTTTCTCTCAGCGAAAAACGTATATATTATAACAGACAAAAACCCAAAAAGCAAGTATTTTTTTATATTTAATCATTTCGTCATACAAAAACAGACCGCCGTTTTTGACAACGGTCTGTTTTAAGTTTTTAATTGGAATTATCGGGAAAAATCTCCTCAATTCTGCCCGCGGCGATTACCGCGAGATTTTTAAGCAGCGCCCTTTGCGTATCGTCCGAGCCGCTGCCCGCGGTTATTTCCACTATACATCCGCGGTCATATACATGTATCGACGGGAACGCGATATACGCCTCCTGTCCTATTCCCTCCACCAGCTCCGCGCTTTGCCGCGCCGCCTTATCCGACTCATACTGTTCAAACAGCGCCTGATAGTTTATATTCTCTGTAAACTGAGTGAGCTTTACCCTTACCGTGTCATATTGTCCTATCGGCTCGCTCCTGTACAGTACCTCCGCGACGTTGCCGCTGCGCGACGTTTCCGACTCTTCAATCACAGGCGTATATCCGGCGCACGCCGCGACGTCCTCGGCCGTTATAAGCGCGGACGGCGACACCTCCGGTATCGGCGTCGGAGTCGGTTTCGCAAATATTCCCCCGCTCCCGCCGCAGGAGCAAAGTCCCGTAACCGTTAACAATACCGAAAATACAAATAAAAGCTTTTTCATAATAATCTTCCTTTATTTCATCGCTATAACTTCTTTTACCTTTTTTACAATATTCGCCGCCGTAAGACCGTATTCCTCAAACAACTCCGCCGGCTTGCCGGACTTACCGAAACGGTCGGCGCCGATAATCTTAACGGGCGCGGGGGCGTTGGCGCACACGACCTCGGTTACGGCGCTGCCGAGGCCGCCCATAATATAATGCTCCTCAGCCGTCACAATCGCTCCGGTTTCCTTCGCCGCCTTTATTATTATGTCCTCGTCGATTGGTTTTACAGTATGGATATTTATTACTCTCGCGCTTATGCCCTCCGCTTTAAGCGTCTCGGCGGCTCTGAGAGCCTCCCGAACCATAAGACCGGTTGCTATAATCGCCGCGTCCTTACCGTCGCGAAGCTCAACGCCCTTGCCAAGCTCAAATTTATAATCGTCGCCGTTTACGTCCTCAACCGCAAGACGTCCAAATCTCATATACACAGGTCCCTCATGCTCTATGGCAGCCTTAACCGCCGCCATAGCCTCCCTGTCGTCGGCGGGATTTATAACGACCATTCCCGGGATTGAACGCATAAGCGCTATGTCCTCGAGACACTGATGAGATGCGCCGTCCTCGCCTACGGATATTCCCGCGTGAGTCGCGCCTATTTTTACGTTCAGATGAGTGTAGCCTATTGAGTTCCTTACCTGCTCAAACGCTCTGCCCGCCGCGAACATCGCAAACGTTGACGCGAAAACGATTTTACCGCTTGCCGCAAGTCCCGCGGCAACACACATCATATTACCCTCGGCAATACCCATATTTATAAAACGCTCGGGATACGCCGCCTTAAACATATCGGTTTTTGTCGATTTTGAGAGATCCGCGTCCAGAACGACAACGTTCGGATTTTTGCCGCCGTACTCAACCAAAGCCGCGCCGTATGATTCTCTTGTAGCCTTCTTTGCCATTATAAAGTCGCCTCCAATCCCGCGATTATATTATCTAACTCGGCAATCGCCTTTTCATATTCCTCTTTGTTCGGAGCCTTTCCGTGCCAGCCCGCGTTATTCTCCATGAACGACACATTCTTGCCCTTCGTGGATTTCATGATAACAGCGGTAGGCTTGCCCTTTGTCGCCTTAGCCTCCTCTACCGCCGATAAGAGCTTTTCAAAGTCATGCGCGTCGGTTACGATTACATGCCAGCCAAACGCCTCAAATTTCTTGTCAATCGGCGTCGGGTTCATTACCTTTGTAATGTCGCCGTCTATCTGCAAGCCGTTGTTGTCGATGAAAATCGTGAAATTGTCCAGCTTATAGTGCGGAGCGAACATTGCCTGCTCCCAAACCTGACCCTCCTCAAGCTCGCCGTCGCCGAGAATTGAGTAAACTCTGTAATTCTTGTGATCCAGCTTTGCCGCGAGCGCCATACCTCCCGCCGCGGACACGCCCTGTCCGAGCGAGCCGGTAGACATATCAACGCCCGGAACCTTATTCATATCGGGGTGTCCCTGAAGGAAGCTGTCGATATGTCTGAATGTGGCGCAGTCCTCGACAGGGAAAAAACCTCTTTGGGCAAGCGTTCCGTAGAGCGCCGGAGCGGTATGTCCCTTCGACAGCACAAAACGATCCCTGTTCTCCATTCTCGGATTTTCGGGATCGACATTCATGACCTCAAAATATAAAAGTGTAAGCACGTCCGCGATTGAAAGCGAACCTCCCGGATGACCGGACGCCGCGTTATATACGGCGGTCAGAGCGTTTTTACGAACTTTATTCGCTATAATCGAAAGCTCTGTAACTCTTTTTTTATCCATTATTTTTCCTCCTTTAACATTAACGCATTCTCATACGCTATATTCATCAGTTCATTAAGTCTGTCCTCATTTCCGGCGAGGTACACGTACCCGACAAGCGCCTCAAAGCCTGTCGCGCGCTTATATTCTATCAAATCGGCGTTTTTCGGCGCGGTATTGGACTTGGCGTTTCTGCCCCGCCTATATACCGCGGTTTCCTCGTCTGTAAGAAGGTCAAGCATAGCCCCGACGCTCTGCGACTGCGCGCGCGCCTTAACATACCTGACCGTATGTAAATGGAGCTTACGCGCGGGTAAGTCCGGATTTTCCTCGATGACGCGCGTCCTGACATACAACTCGTACACGCCGTCGCCGATATAGGCGAGCGCGAGCGGCGATAATCGATTCGGTTGTTTTATCATTCGGCATAGCTCCATTTCACGCCCATCGGCGTATCCTTCAGTACGATATTCATTGACCTCAGCTTATCGCGTATCGCGTCGGCTGTCGCCCAGTCCTTTTCGGCGCGCGCTCTGTCGCGCCGGTTTATAAGCTCCTCAATCTCCTCGTCAAGCGGCTTATCTGCCGACCTTTGGAACAAACCGAGCACGCCGCCAAGCTCCCGTATAAGCGACGCCGCTTTTTCCGCGACTTCTTTTGTGTTCCGCTCCTCCTGAGAAAGCTCGGTATTGGCAAGATATACTATATCGAATATCGCCGCGAGCGCCTCGGCGGTGTTCAGGTCGTCGTCCATCGCCGCAATATATTTCTTTTTAAAGCCGTCAAGCTTTGCTTCGATTTCCTTATCCTTTTCGGTCAAGCCGCGCTCCGCGCTGTTCCTTATAAGGAACTCAAGATTATCGATACATGTGTACACCCGCTCTACCGCCGATTTTGCCTGCTCCATGAGCGTGTCGGAAAAGTTAATCGGGTTTCTGTAATGCGCGGACAGCATGAAAAAACGGATAACCTCGCTGTCATACTTCTCCCGTATATCGCGCACCGTGAAGAAGTTTCCGAGCGACTTACTCATTTTCTGATTATTTATATTTATATAGCCGTTATGCATCCAGTAATTCGCAAACGGCTTGCCGTTTGCGCACTCAGACTGCGCGATTTCATTTTCGTGGTGAGGAAAAATCAAATCCTGCCCGCCCGAATGTATATCAATCGTTTCACCAAGGTATTTATTCGCCATTGCGGAACATTCTATATGCCAGCCCGGACGTCCCATTCCCCACGGGCTTTCCCACGCCGGCTCACCCTCCTTTTGCTTTTTCCACAGCGCGAAGTCCATAACGTCGCGTTTTGTTTCGTTGACGTCAATTCTCGCTCCCGCCTCCAAATCCTCCAGAGGCTGCTTTGACAGCTTGCCGTATTCACGAAATTTTTTGGTTGAAAAATACACATTACCGTTCACATTATACGCGTAGCCGTTATCCTCCAGCTTTTTAATGATATCGACAATGGCGTCGATATTTTCGGTCGCTCTCGGATGTACCGTCGCCTCATGGATACCGAGCGCCCTTGAGTCGGTAAAGTACTCTTTTATAAACCTGTCGCCAAGCTCTTTAACGGTTATACCCTCGTCATTCGCGCGCTTAATCATTTTATCGTCAATATCGGTAAAATTTTGTACAAATTTTACCTTGTAGCCCGAATATTCCAGATAACGGCGCATGGTGTCAAAAACGATAAACGGGCGCGCGTTTCCTATGTGGAAATAGTCGTACACCGTCGGACCGCAGGAGTACATCTTTACCTCGCCGCTGTCAATCGGTACAAATTCTTGTTTTTTTCTCGTCAAGGTGTTATATATCCTCATTATTGCCGCTTCCTTTTTCATATTTTTCTAATTTCTTCTCCAGCTCGCTTATGCGGTCTGAAAGATATGTAAGCTGCTGTGAAACAGGGTCGGGAATATGAATTTGGTCAATATCGTTTTCGACCCTCTCTCCGTCATGGCGAATTATGCGCGCCGGCACGCCCACCGCCGTCGAGCAGGGCGGCACCTCCGACAGCACCACGGCTCCGGCGGCGATTTTTGAATTGTCGCCCACCGTAAACGGTCCCAATACCTTCGCGCCGCTGCCTATCATAACGTTATTGCCTATCGTCGGATGACGCTTGCCCTTTTCCTTGCCCGTACCGCCGAGGGTCACGCCCTGGTAAATTGTACAGTTATCGCCTATTTGAGTCGTTTCTCCTATAACCACTCCCATACCGTGATCTATGAACAGTCCTCTGCCGATTTTCGCGGCGGGGTGAATTTCCACGCCGGTAAAAAATCTTCCGAGCTGAGAAATCAGTCTGGCAATAAATCTAAGCTTATGTCCGTAAAAAAAATTCGCTATCCTGTGCCATACGAGCGCGTGAAAACCCGAATACAACAAAAATACCTCCACGCTGTTGCGGGCGGCAGGGTCACGTTCAAGAATTGCTTTTATATCATAAGATAAATTTTTAAACACAGCCTTATCCCTCTGAAAATTTATTCCGCTTTTCATTATATCGCAAAACGGTAAAAAATACAACCGTTTTTTGGATAAAAAATTTTATCAGAATTTTATCAGAGGATTGGCGTAGTGAAGCGTTTGTCAAGCTCGCCGAATTCCATACCCGCTCCCGAAACCGCCGCGGCGGTTTCGGGAGCGGGCGGAGGCGGATAATATCCGCCCGCGCAATTTTCGGTTTACACCGGTATACGCTGCAAATCGCACAGAGGTGTAAGAATTTTCTTATCCCACAAAAACGCCTTGAATTCCGTCGCGCCGTCCTTGTCCGTTATTTCCATCTCCACAGTACCGCCGCCGTTTTTGACGCTTGTGCTTATAAGAGAGCCGTCTTTATAAAACGCCGTTATCAGGACGCTGCCCGACGGCGTGTCCGTAACGGTTATTTTACCGTCCGCGACTGTCATATTCGCCGTACCGGATACGGAAGGCAGTATGGACAAATCGAGATGGCTGGCATTCGCCGCCCGTAAATCGGGATTAACCTTGCCCGAAACAGTCTTTATCTCGGGCGCGGGAACCGTTTCGGTTTCATATCCCATATAAAAGCTTGTATTGGCGGGCTGATTATAGTGGTTGTTCTGCCACGCGACGCACTCGCGGTAGGTTATATCGTGCATGAGAGTCGGGATTTTATATTCCGTTACATACGGCGTCGCGTAAATTCTAAGCTCCGTATTATTTTCGTCGCGCCATATAATCTCCTCGCGCCAATCGCCCAAAATGTCCGCCGTAAGACACGGAACCGCCTTCGTGCCGCTGTTCGACGCGCTGCCCTCCGCCTCGTACAAAATATCGACGCATTTGTCGTTTTGGTTGTACTTTGATATAGTCGTGCCGTCCACAAGCTCTGACAGCAAATCGCCGTCCCAGAACGCTTTGAAGTTCATCGGGAGCGTTGTCGCGACGGTCTTTCCCTCGCTGTCCGTGACAAGGGTCCCGTCCGGGTTTCTGTAACGGAACGTGTTCCAGCCGTCGGCGAGCGTTTCCCCGCTGCCGAGCGACAGCTCTCCCGCGTCAAGCAACGGCTGCAATTCCTCAGCCGCGCCTTCGACAAGCGTATTGCCGTCATAGGACATCAGAGGAGTTCCCGTTGAACCCCAGACCTCCCAGCCCTTGCTTGTCGGGTCTATATCCGCCGCGCGCGAGCGCCCGGTGTCCTTGGGCTTGCTGAAACCGTAGATTACCTGACCCGTGCGGGCGTCATGCAGGTCGATATTGGCGGGCAGCTCCTTTTCCTCATGACACGCCCAAACATAATAGCCGTCATAATCGGGATTCATTTTAGCAACGTCAAACGCGTCGCCGTGACCGAGCTTTGTTGAATTCACGCTTGTCGCGTACATAAAACCGCCGTCGTCGTCAATCGCTCCGGCTCCCGACAAAATCTCGTCCTTACCGTCAAAATCCACGTCGGCGACCGCAAGACTGTGATAGCCCGCGCCATACATATTGTCAAGCGCGGCTGTGTCGCCGGAATCATACTGCCACAGTTCCGTAAACTGTCCGTTCTTATAGTCCCACGCGGCAAGCTTTACGCCGTCCCACGCGCCGCGCAGCATTACTATACTCGGCGTTTCACCGTTTAAATACGCGGTTGTCAGAAGATAATGGCTCGCGCGTTTCGTAAGACGCGACACGTCGGAATAACGCGACGCCCAGCTTGTAAGCGGGTCGCGCGGCGGCAAAAGCTCCGTACGAGCCTCCTCCGCGCCGGTTTCTCCGTCGAATACCGACAGATATTCGTTGCCCTCGGACAGGTACTGTCTGTCCTTTTGCTTTTGCAGACTCTGTACATAATTCGCGTCCGCGACGCCTATTTTATTGCCCGCTCCGTCTGTCATACCGTCGTAGGAGCGCATAATTACCTCCGCTTTTCCGTCGCCGTCAAAGTCGTATACGAGGAAATTCACATCAATCTCGTTCGCCTCGTTCGGACCTATGTCAAGCGTCCACATATGCGTACCGTCCGTTTTGTACGCTTCCACAAGTATATACGCCTCGCGCAAATCCGTGACGGCTCCGCTTTCGTTCACCTGTAAGGAGTCAAAATAACCGTCGGGCGTGCGCCGCACGATTATCTCATACTCGCCGTCGCCGTCGAGGTCGCCGACTGAAGCGTCGTCAACAATGTAATTGCCCTTGTCGTACCGCTTTATCGGGACGGAAAGATATTCCTTGTCCCACGCCGTACATTCGGCGGCGTCAACAGCGTTCGTATTGCCGTCGGATATGATCAGGCTGTACTTATCGCCGATTTTGCCGTCCTTATCGGCATAGTTCGTCGTATCATATACATTCGCGATATTTTCGCCGTTTCTGTATATTCTCGCATAATAATCCGCGCTGTCCGTGCCAAGATAACGCCAGCTTACGAGTATACCGCCGTCCTTTGCCGGTACGGCGACAAGACCTCTGTCCAAATCCTCCGCCTGTTTAAGCGTTCCCGTACGGCTGTCGTACAGCGACTGAGCCGCGGACTTTGCCGCCGCGTCCTCGGCTTCGGAATACCTTTCGCCGACGTCAAAATCAGCCGCTGTCGACACGGCTCCAAACACCGTTAACACCGACAGAATACCGGATATAACTTTTTTGCTCATATTTTTGCTCCTTTCTTTATTATATAAGCGTCTTACAGCGACGCGTACATACTGTACAGATTGTAATACAAGCCGCCCCTTTCTATAAGCTCCTTGTGGGCGCCGCTTTCCTCAATACCGTTTTCTGTAAGCACAAGAATGATATTCGCGCCGCGTATTGTCGTGAGCCTGTGCGCTATGGTAAACACCGTCCTGCCCTTTGCAAGCTCCTCCAAAGAGTCCTGAACAAGCTTCTCGCTCTCGTTGTCAAGCGCGCTTGTCGCCTCGTCAAGTATAAGAATGGGTGGATTTTTCAGGAATACCCGCGCGATACTTATTCTCTGTTTCTGACCGCCGGACAGCTTTACGCCGCGCTCTCCGACATACGTGTCATATCCGTTGGGCAGCGCGGAAACAAACTCATGCGCGCCCGCTCTTTTAGCCGCTGTAATAACCAACTCGCGATCCGTGTCGGGAAGTCCGTACGCGATATTTTCATACACCGTGCCGGAGAACAGGTACACGTCCTGCTGTACAACTCCTATTGAGCCGCGCAGCGATTTCAAGGTAACGTCCTTTATATCCGTGCCGTCGATAAGTATTCTGCCCTCCGTGACGTCATAAAAACGCGGGATGAGATTGCACAGCGTTGTCTTGCCGCCGCCCGACGGACCCACAAGCGCCACGCTGTCGCCTTGTTTTATATCAAGATTTATGTTTGAGAGCACCTGCGTGTTGTCGTCGTTGTAGTGAAAGCTTACGTTTTCAAATCTGATGTTTCCTTTGACGTTCGTAAGCTCCGCCGCGTCCTTCTTATCGGTTATATCCGATGGGGCGTCCATAATTTCGAGAAAGCGCTCGATGCCGGTCATACCGCGCTGGAACTGCTCCGTAAATTGGATTATCGTGCGCAGCGTCGCCAAAAGCGTGCTTACGTACAGCAGATACGCCGTCAGGTCGGCAGGACTGATTTTACCGTTAATCATAAACAGCGCGCCCGCGACAACGACAACGAGGTACATTACTCCCTCAAACGCTCTGTTTGAAGTCTGAAAGCCTGCCATATAGAAATAACCGAGCTTTTTTGCGTCAAGAAATTTCTTGTTTCCGTCCTTGAATTTCTCCGTTTCAACCTCCTCGTTCGCGAAGGACTTTACCACGCGTATTCCAAGCAGCGAGTCCTCCACCTGCGAGTTAATCTCTCCTATCTGATTACGCTGGAGCTTGAACGCGCGGCGCATACGCGAGTTAAAGAATTTTACAAACGCGAATATAAGCGGCAGCGACGCGAATATTATAACTGTAAGCGGTATATTCACGCCGCATAAAATCACAAACGAAACGATTATTTTAAGTCCCGCTATAAAGAACTCCTCCGGACAGTGATGCGCGAATTCGGTTATGTCGAACAGGTCGCTTGTAATTCTCGCCATAATCTGACCGACCTTGTGCTCGGAATAATACGCGTGCGAGAGCGTTTCGAGATGCTCAAACAAATCACGGCGCATGTCGGTTTCTATTTTCGCGCCCATAACGTGACCGGTATCCGCCATATAAAAATTCGCCGCTGAGTCAATGATGCGCAAAACAAGATAGAATAAACCTATTTTAAGAATTATTTCAACCGTAAGCCCCGCCGTGTTATTTATGCCCATATTGGTTATATACCGCACAAGCATGGGGAATACAAGCTCGCAAACCGTCGTGAGCGACGCGCATAAAAGGTCTGTAACGAGTATCGGCTTGTATTTTTTAAAATACGGCAGAAATCTTTTTATAAGATAGCTCAGCTTCATTTGCTTTTCTTCCTGCTGCATAGATATAACCTCCTGTCGCGTTACTTTTATTTTATAACAGCAAAAATGTAAAGTCAATATAAAATCCCCAAAATATTCCGATACTCTTGAAATGAAATACAATCTATTGTATAATAAAATACAGATTACAAAAAAAATACAAGTAGGGTCGCTCCTACTGTAATTTGTCGAATTTCAAACGGAGGGGTTATAAATGGAACAAATAAAAGAAAACAAGATGGGGGTAATGCCCGTAAACCGGCTGCTTATATCTATGTCGCTGCCGATGATGGTTTCGATGCTCGTACAGGCGCTGTACAACGTCGTGGACAGTATATTTGTCGCAAAGCTGTCCGAGGACGCGCTTACGGCGGTGTCGCTGGCGTTTCCGATGCAAAACCTTATGATAGCGGTCGCGTCGGGTATAGGGGTCGGAATGAACGCGCTCTTGTCGAGATCGCTCGGACAAAAGGATATGAAAAAGGTCAACAAATCCGCTACGGCGGGAATGTTTCTGGAGATGGCCGGATACGCCGTTTTCCTTATAATAGGACTGCTGCTTGTAAGACCGTTTTACGTGGCGCAGAACTCTCCGGAGATTATAACAAGCCTCGGGGTACAGTATCTTTCGATTGTACTGATTTTTTCCTTCGGAATTTTCGGACAGTTCACATTTGAGCGAATGCTCCAGTCTACCGGAAAAACGCTGTACACAATGTTTACGCAGCTTACGGGCGCGATAATAAATATTATTCTAGACCCGATTTTGATTTTCGGTATGTTCGGAGTTCCGAAAATGGGAATATCCGGCGCGGCGATAGCGACGGTAATAGGTCAGATTTGCGCGGCGGTACTCGCGTTTATACTCAATCAAAGGAAAAATCATGAGATTAGTATTGAATTCGGTAAGATTTTTAAGCCGGAGGGTAAAATCATAAAAACCATTTTAAGCGTGGGAATTCCTTCTATGATTATGGCGGCGATAGGCTCCGTTATGACATTCGGAATGAATAAAATACTTATATACTTTTCGTCAACCGCGGTGGCGGTGTTTGGAGTTTATTTTAAGCTCCAAAGCTTTGTGTTCATGCCGGTATTCGGACTTAACAACGGCATGGTACCGATAATCTCGTATAATTACGGCGCGGAACAAAAGGACAGGCTTATAAAAACCATTAAGCTGGGACTTTGCTACGCTGTCGGAATTATGCTTATAGGACTGGTTCTCATACAGCTCTTCACGGTACAGCTGCTTACGATTTTCGACGCCTCGGAATATATGCTCTGGATTGGAATTCCGGCGCTTAAAATAATAAGTCTGTCGTTTGTGTTCGCGGGCGGCTCGGTTATTTTTACATCGGCCTTTCAGGCGCTCGGAAACGGAATACTGAGCATGTTCATATCAATCGCGCGTCAGCTTTTGGTGCTTTTGCCGGCGGCGTATCTGCTGTCGAGGCTCAATAACGTCAACTATGTATGGTGGGCGTTCCCGATAGCCGAGGTTGTCGCTATAACGCTTTCGGTTATTTTCTTTATCCATATGTACAAGAAGGTCATAAAACCGTTGGGAGAAAAGAAAGAGGAGAATGAAACCGCGGGTGAATAAAAGCCGCCCGGGTAAGAACGGGAAAAAAGACGTCTGTCCGTAGTATAATCAGGGTGTTCAAGCCGAAAATTATACAGGGACGGAGGTCTTTTTATCTTACGGGAAACGATCCGCGGACGCGGTCTTTTTCGGAAATTTTTTATATTTGTCCGCAAAAGGGCTTACATGGCGGTTACCGTTATAGGTCGGTGAATTTTTTTCCGCCGAGAATATGGAAATGCAGATGAGGCACGGTCTGCCCTCCGTTTTCACCGCAGTTGTTTACAACGCGGTAGCCGTCGCCGCCGAAACCCAGCTCCGCCGCTATCTGAGGGATTTTTTCCCAAATAGCCGACACATATTCGACGTTATCCGCCGTAATCTCGTTCGCGCTCGATATGTGGCGTTTTGGAACGACTACAATATGCTCGGGCGCCTGCGGGTTTATGTCGCGGAACGCGAGCAGCATGTCATTCTCGTACACCCTTTCCGACGGTATTTCACCGTTTATTATTTTACAAAATAAACAATCCATTGTTATCCCTCCTCCGCTTTATTTGTGTTTACAAATCCTCAATCACCGCGTCAAACGCGCCTATCGTAACCGTCCTATCGCCGAGGTCTGTTTTAACGGTCGTCGTCTGCTCCGTGTCGGAGTTGTTTATAACGACAAGCTTTTTACCCTCGGGATAGTACGCGCACTCGCACCAGAGATTATCGGTAATATACTTCTGGTCCATTCCCTCGCCCGTCAGGCAGAGAATAACGCTCATAAGCGCTCTCGTATTCATTTCATTCGTCTTAAAGCTCGACATATACACGCCCTTACCCTTACCGAATGGGTGCATGGTAACGCACGGAATACCGTCCTTTGCCATAATCACGGCAGTATCGGCGTCGGTAATATAAATACCCTCGTTGACTTTGAAGCTGTCTCTGTCCTGAAAGCAGCCGCAGTCCGTTTCCTCAAACGTGTATCTGCCGTGGCAAATTCTCGCGCCCGTGTCCTCGTCGACGCCCAGAACATGCGCCATCTTGAAATACGTGTCGTTTCCTTCAACCGCCGACGGCTCGTTAACGCCTATAAACACGCCGCCGTCATATACCCACTTCGTGAGCGTTTCGACAACAGCCGCGTCGTTCCAGCTCTCGCCGCCGGACCACGCGCTGCCGGCAAAACCGGCGTTTATAATAACGTCATATTTGTCAACACCGTTCTTAACGTCGTCAAAGCTGATGAAGTCAACGTCAAACGGCATACCGGAAAGCGACTCGTTGATATTTATGAGGTCAACCTCCGGATGCTCGTGATAATGACCCGAGCAGGTCCATGAACGCATTTTGCCCCAGAAGTGCAGAACCGCGATTTTCGGCTTTAACACATACGGCTTGCCGGCGTTGTGGAACTCTCTTATCATTCTGAACTCGTCTGAAATTTTTTCTATGTAGTCCTGAAAATCGGGGAACGGAATTGTAAGCGACAGATAACCGCCCAGACCAATTCTGTCAATCTTTTCGCGCAGCAGCGCGCGGCGTACCGCCTTCCAATAGCCCTGAGCCTCCCGCGTCGGGCTGCCGCCCTCCATAAAGGTCGGCGCTCCGCCAAGACCCACGGGGAACAGATACGGGTGTAAACGTATCTCATGCGTTTCCACCGCGCCGCAGCCGGCGCAAAGACGCGTTTCAAAGCCGTTGAACACGCACTTTATAAGTCCGTCAAAGCCAAAGTCCTTAAATCTCGGCGCCCACGGCTCCACTCCCACCCACGAGTCATCGTAGAACACATACGCCTTTTTGCCGTACTTATGTACAATATCAACCAGCTCCCTGCCGAAGTCAACAACAAAATCATTTATAAATGTCAGCCAGTCAAGATTTTTCTTGTCCCACGTCATATGCGCGGCGTGGAGATTACCCTTGTTTATAAAGTCCTCGGAGGTAATTCTGTAGCCGTACTTTTGCTCAAACTGCTTCAAGGCAAGCGGAGAAACAGTGAAATCATACGAGCCCCAGTCCGAATACAGCTGACGGTTACGCTCATTCGAACCCCAAATCCACACGAAGTTGTAAAACATGGATGTAAAGCGCACGACCGTTGTCGCGGGGTGAGTCTCACACCAATCTGTGAGCCAGTCCTTCATATATTTCTGAGTTTCGGGGTGTCTTGGGTCAATCTGCATCAAATGCTCCCTGTCCCAGTTGTTGGCGGTGTGGTTGTACATTGAGATTTCCTCCCAAATTCTGTACGCCAAAAAGTTTACCGTGTACTTGTGCCACGGCGTTACATTCTCAATTGTAACCTTGCCGTCCGCATACGACCAGTCCTTTATTTCCTCGTTTATCGTGCGGTCAAACACCTGCCAGTATCCGATTGACTCCGCGCTGTCGTTAATCTTAAACTGCTCGGCGAAAAAATCCGCCATTAAATCAACCGTGAGCGCGCTGTTCTCGGCGACAGTCGGGCTTGTCATCAAAAACGTCTGCTGTAATTTGTCCGGATTTCGCTCGGCCCATTCGTTATGGTCGCGGATTATACAGATTGTGGAGTAAATTCCGTAGCCCGCGTTTATAATCTCGGGGGAAAGCTCCGTTCCGTCGCTGTCGCGAATAACATCCGCTCCCCATTTTTTCGCCATACAGAGCGTCAGCTCCTCGTAGCCGCTCTCGCCCGGCAGCGTAAATCCGCCTTTTGTTTTGCTCATAGCCGTAAATCTCCTTTTTGCTTAAATTTTAACTAAAATTATTATATCATAGCCGTACTTTTTTGTAAAGAAAAAATGATATGACCGCATTGTTAAAATTTTTTTAATTTTTCGTTAAAGATGTATACGAGCGGCGATTTTTTTGTTATACTATAAATATACGGGCATGAGCAATCGGATTGAGGTATTTATGGAAAGCAATGAAAAGAAACGGGAGCGCGTTATACTTGCGGGCGTACACAGAGGTCTGCGCGACAAGCTGCTGGACACGACGGCGGAGTCCATGCTGGAGCTTGGCGGGCTTGTAAAGACCGCGGGCGGGATTGTTGTCGGCGAGCTGGTGCAGAACAGGTCTGAAATCGAAACCGCCTCGTACATGGGCGAGGGCAAGATAAACGAGCTGAAAACGGCCGCGGACGCGCTTGACGCCGACACGGTTGTGTTTGACGACGAGCTGTCGCCGGTGCAGACGCGCAACCTTACCGATTATCTCGGAATAAAGGTACTCGACCGCTCAACGCTGATACTTGACATTTTTGCCATGCGGGCGAAAAGCGGAGAGGGCAAGCTGCAGGCGGAGCTGGCTCAGCTCAGATACCGTCTGCCGCGTCTGCGCGGAACGGGTGTTCAGATGAGCCGTACGGGCGCGGGTATCGGTACAAGAGGTCCCGGCGAAACAAGACTGGAAAGCGACAGACGGCATATACGCAGGCGCATAGCCGTGCTGGAGGAGGAAATACGCGAGCTGAAACAACACCGCGAGCTTATCCGTGAGCGCCGTAAAAAGGATGGGATTATAACGGCGGCGCTTGTCGGATATACAAACGCGGGCAAATCCACGCTTCTGAATACGCTTACAGACGCCGGGGTGTCCGCCGAGGACAAGCTGTTCGCGACGCTTGACCCCACCTCGCGGTCGATTACTCTTGGCGATAACAGGAAAATACTTCTTGTTGACACGGTAGGGTTCATACGCAAGCTGCCGCATCATCTTATCGAAGCGTTTAAGTCGACGCTTGAAGAGGCGGTGGTCGCGGACGTGCTTTTACACGTCATAGATTTGTCAAGCGGGGAAACCGACAATCAGATTGAAGCGGTCGAACGGGTTCTCGGCGATATAGGAGCCGTCGGCAAGCCTGTTGTCGCGGTGTTCAATAAATGCGACATGGTTAAGGAAAAGCCGCCGGTTACGGTAAACGCTGACAGCCGCGTATTTATAAGCGCCGTAAACGGAACAAATATCGACGGGCTGATTGACGCGATTGCCAAAGCCGCGCCCGGGCGGAAAAAACACGTCAGGGCAATACTTCCATACAGCGAGGGCGCGCTTGTCAGCGCGTTGCATGAAACGCAGAAGGTTATATCGGAGGAATACAGCGGAAACGGTACTGTAATGGAGCTGCTGGTGGACGCTGAAATGTATGGCAGAATAAGGGAGTATGTGGAAAAATAATGTCAAAGAAGAACGTTTACAAGACGATAGGCGCGCGTTCAGAGACGCTGCTTGTCGAAAAGAAATCCAAATTTATCACGAACGCCGCGCCAATCCGTGACGAAACGGAGGCGCTGGAGTTTCTCGGGGAGATAAGGTCAAAATACCCCGACGCGACGCACAATGTTTACGCGTACGTGATTGACGAGAACAATATTTTCCGTTACAGTGACGACGGCGAGCCGTCGGGGACTGCGGGGATGCCGGTTTTGGATTCAATAAGAAAGAGCGGTATAGTGGACGCGGCGGTGGTTGTGACGCGTTACTTCGGCGGTACGCTGCTGGGTACCGGCGGACTTGTACATACCTACGGAGCGTCCGCGAGGCGGGGTCTTGAGGCGGCGGGAATTGTGCTGCGCCGTATGTGCGACGTACTGGCTGTACACACTCCATATGACCTTCTCGGAAAAGTACGGCGCCGTATTACGTCAACGGACTGTATCCTTGAGGACATTATTTACGAGGACGAGGTTAAGCTTATAATATCCTCTCCGACAGATATGACCGGTGAATTTACCGCCGACATAACAAACCTGACAAACGCGCGCGCCGCGTGTGAAATAATCGATAAAAAATATACGGATACGGAGGCGAGAGACTAATGAAAAAATTTTTAAAGGCTGCGGGAGCGCTGGTAATAGCCGCCGTTATAGGAACGGGCGGTTACGTATTGGGTACGCACAGCCGCCGGAGCAGTATTGTATCGGCAATACCGAGAGTAAGCGTTGACAACTCGTCGGCGGACGAGCCGGCGGACGCGTCGCCGGACAGCGAAGCGCAGAGTACGCCGAAGGCGTCTCAGGAGGAAAAGGCTCCGGTTAAGGACGTCAGAATTATAACAAAAACCGAAGCAAGCGCCGCTCAGGACAACTGGACGGTCATCGATGAAATAACACCTCCCCGCAGCGGCGGTACGGTCAGACTGTACACCTCCGCTCAAAAGGAGGGTGGAAATATGGTATGGGACGACGGACAGCAGTGGCTTTTGGAATATGAAGACGACGACGGATATTATCAGCTTGTCAGCAAATACATATCCAACGGCAGCGTGTACTGTGATGTTTTTGAGGATGAAAACGGCGAATGGCTTATAAACGCTTATGTAATAACCGGAGCGGGAACCTCCGTTATGCAGTACTCAACGGGAGAGAGCGGATTTGAGGAACAAAATATTTATGATTCAGGCTCGGCGAATAAAATCGCGTCAACTATACCAAATTACAGATAACATATAATAAAGGAGGAGATCGGAATGGAAATAGAGCTTACACAGGACAGCTATGAGAGCGAGGTAATAAAATCGGATATGCCGGTATTGGTTGATTTCTGGGCGCCGTGGTGCGGACCGTGCAGAATGCTCTCTCCCGTAATCGGGGAAATAGCGGCGGAATATTCCGGCAGAGCGAAGGTATGCAAGGTGAATGTGGACAATGAGAGCGCGCTCGCGGCGCAGCACGCTGTTGTGTCAATACCCACGGTGATTATATTTTCTCACGGCAGGCAGGTAAAGAAAATTGTCGGCGCGCATGCAATAGACGAGTATGAGGACGCGCTTGACGAGCTTTTGTAAGGCTATTCACGATACCGTATAATTATTCATTTTTATGAATGATTATACGGTATATCTTTTATTTTATACTTTTTTACAAAAAATACTTGCATTTTTATTCAAACAAGAGTATAATCATTTACATATGATTGGAGGACATAAAATACAATGTTGGAGGAAGTTAAACAGCTTGACAAAAAATATTATATGAACACGTTCGGCGACAGACTCCCCGTATGCTTTGAAAGAGGCGAGGGTATGAGGCTTTTTGACGGCGGCGGAAGCGCGTACTATGATTTTCTCGGCGGAATTGCCGTGAACGCGCTCGGACACGGACACAGGGAATTTATTTCCGCTCTGAAAAATCAGCTTGACAAAGTAATACACACGTCGAGTCTTTACTACATAGAAAATCAGGCGAGGCTCGCGCAAAAATTGGCGGAGAGTACCTGCGCAAAGAAAGTGTTTTTCGCGAACAGCGGCGCGGAGGCGAACGAGGGCGCGTTTAAGCTCGCGCGTAAGTATTTTTATAATAAGGGCGTCGACAGGTACGGGATAATCACGCTTGACAACTCGTTTCACGGCAGAACGCTTGCGGCGGTCGCGGCGACGGGTCAGGAGAAGTACCAAAAGCCGTACAGACCGCTTACGCCGGGTTTTACTCAGGTCAGACCGAATGATTTTGAAGCGGTGGAAAGCGCGGTCACGGACAAAACCGCGGCGATAATGATAGAGCTTATTCAAGGTGAAAGCGGCGTGCGTCCGATGGACAGAGAGTATGTCCGAAAGCTCAGACAGCTTTGTGACGAGCGGGATATACTGCTTATATTTGACGAGGTACAGACGGGTATGGGACGTACGGGCAGACTGTTCGCGTACATGCTTTACGGCGTCGAGCCGGACATATTCACGTCCGCGAAGGCGCTCGGAGGCGGGATACCTATCGGCGCGCTCTGCGCCTGCCATAAAACGGCGGACGTTTTCGGGCCGGGCGACCACGGTACGACCTTCGGGGGAAATCCCTTTGCGGCGGCGGCGGGACTTGCGGTGTTTGATATATACGAGAAGGAAAATCTTGTTGAAAACGCTGACAAGGCGGGTAAGTATTTCATGACGCGGCTTGCCGCGCTTAAGGACAAATACCGCGGTAAAATAACCGATTTAAGAGGCGCGGGACTTCTTATCGGTGTCGAGTTTGACGAAAAAATCGCGAAAACGGTATTTGACAGGCTTTTTGAGAGTAAATTTCTTACAAGTCTTTGCGGCGGTACTACAATAAGAATTGCTCCGCCGCTTATTATAACGGAAACAGAGATTGACCTGTTTGTAAACGCGTTGGGAAATATATTGGAGGTAATGTAAAATGAAGGATTTAATCAGTCTGCACGATTTGACAGCCGACGAGGTAAAGGAGCTTTTAGAGCTTGGTATAAAGCTGAAAGGGGAGCGGAAAAACGGGATTGAGCATCATATTTTAAAGGGTAAAACGCTCGGTATGATATTTACAAAGTCGTCAACGCGTACAAGAGTGTCGTTTGAGGTCGGTATGACGCAGCTGGGCGGTTATCCGCTGTTTTTGTCGTCGAACGACATACAGCTCGGACGCGGCGAAACAATCCATGATACCGCAAAGGTGCTGGAGCGTTATCTTGACGGAATTATGATAAGAACCTATGCGCACTCGGACGTTATCGAGCTTGCCGCGGAGGCGGACATACCTGTCATAAACGCGCTTACGGACCTTCTGCACCCGTGTCAGGTACTAGCGGACTTGATGACCGCGTACGAGCACAAGGGACGTCTTGAAGGGCTTAAGCTTGCGTATATCGGCGACGGAAACAACATGGCGCACTCGCTTATGTACGGCTGCGCCAAAGCCGGGCTTGACTGCTCGATAGCGACTCCCGAGGAATATCAGTGCGACGCGGAGGTTACCGCGAACGCGAAGGACGATTTCGTTAAATCCGGCGGAACGCTTGTTATTACAAACGACCCTGCGGAGGCTATAAAGGACGCGGATATTGTTTATACCGACACCTGGGTTTCAATGGGCCGGGAGGCGGAGAAAGCGGAAAGACAAAAAGTATTCGGACCGTATCAGGTGAATTCGGAGCTGTTCGCCCGTGCCGGCAGCGACGCGATTTTTATGCACTGCCTGCCCGCGTACAGAGGCTTTGAGGTTACCGACGAGGTGATTGACGGGCCGCGCAGCGTTATATTTGACGAGGCGGAAAACAGACTGCACGCGCAGAAGGCGGTTATGGCGACGCTTATGGGATAGGAGAGTATGAAAAATGGAAACGGATTACCAGTCGCTCTTTCAGGTACGTCTGGCGAATTATGACGACATACCCGCGATAATGAACATAACACGCGAAGCGTTTGTGAAGTATCAGCAGATGTCGGGCGTGGAGCATCTCGCCGCGCTGGAGGAGTCGTATAACGATGTAAAAAAGGATATAGATACAAAGGTGGTGCTGCTGGCGCTGTCCGACGGCGACCCCGTGGGCAGCGTCAGGGTTAAAATATTTCCGGATGGAACCGCGTACCTGTCGCGTTTCGCGGTAAAGCTCACGAGTCAAAATAACGGTATTGGCAAGTCGATTATGAACCTCGTGGACAGAATTATGCTTAAAAGGGGAGTGCGGGAAATACGTCTGCATACCGACTCAAAAATAACCCCTCTCATACGCTTCTATTACGGACGCGGCTTTTACATAGATTCCACAGATAAGTCGCGCGGATATACGCGCGCTCTGCTTGTCAAGGAGTACGGAGAAAATGACCGCTGAATATAAAAAGCCGCTTCATAGCCGCGCCGCGCTTTCCGCGAAAATAAACTTTGCCGTACCAACATACGCAGACGAGTTCATTTTCGCAAAATCTAACCTACCATTATTTCTCGAAGTCTGCCGGCGTGCAGACAGTTTGTCTGCACACTGAAAAATCCGCCGTATATACGGCGGATTTTGGCGACCCGGATGAGGCTCGAACTCACGACCTCCAGCGTGACAGGCTGGCGTTCTAACCAACTGAACTACCGGGCCAAATTAAACTGCCATGCTATTATACATAAAACCAAAGGGAATGTCAATAGTAAAGTTAAAAAATTTAAAAATTCTCATAAATTATAAAATTGTGTAACAATATTAAAATACACCAAAACCGCGGTCGCGTCCACTACGGTTGTAATAAGCGGCGCGGCCATAATAGCGGGATCCAGCCGGC
Source organism: uncultured Lachnospiraceae bacterium (assembly GCA_964634635.1). GTDB lineage: Bacteria > Bacillota > Clostridia > UBA1381 > UBA1381 > Hominilimicola. Next base: position 34,928 of record CAZWMB010000002.1, on the reverse strand, counting down.
AGCGTTTCGCTATCATCGGCAGCATACCGCCAATGAGCTGCGAGGCTATCACTATAAAAACAATCGACAGACTCACCACCGCGGCAATTTTTAAATCCCCCAGCCTTATACATATCCATATGCCGTTCACAACCGCCAGCGCCACGCTCAGAACCAGCGCCACGCGCAGCTCCGTAAAAACCACGCGGAAAAAGTCGCGCAGGCGTATTTCATCAATGGACATTCCGCGTATAATCAGCGTAGAGCTTTGCGAGCCGCAGTTTCCGCCTATACTCATCAGCGTCGGAATAAAGGTCGCAATTATCGGTATCTGCTCGTAGGCGTTCTGATATTTTGTCAGAATACCGCCCGTTATCGCTGACGACAGCATTAGCGCCAGCAGCCAGAAAATTCTGTTCCTGGCGTGACGTATGTCAGAGGTACGGAAGTACGAGTCCTCCGTATGACTGATAGCCGCCATGCGCTCAATATCCTCCGTCGCCTCCTCCTGCATGACGTCGATAGCGTCGTCGAAGGTGACTATTCCGACAAGCCGACATTCGTCGTCCACCACCGGCATGGTTGCGAAGTCATATTTGTTCATATTTTTCGCAACGTCCTCTTTGTCGTCATGAGTATGGACGCATATTATGGTCTTATCCATAATGTCGCATATTCTATCGCCGGCGTCGGAAAGCAGCAGATTTTTTACCGACAGATACCCCAAAAGACGCCTGTTATCATCGGTAACATAGCAGGTATAAACGGTTTCGGCGTCCTCAATCGTACGCCTTATACGCTTTATGGCGTTTTCAACCGTCATGTCCGGACGCAGACTAATATAGTTCGTATTCATCAGCGAGCCGGCGCTGTCCTCAGGATATTTCAGTATTTCGTTTATCGTCTGGCGCAGCTTTGGGTCCGTGTTTTTCAGTATACGCTTTACAACGTTCGCGGGCATTTCCTCAACAATGTCCGCCGCGTCGTCCACGTACAGCTCGTTAAAGACCTCCTTAAGCTCGCTGTCGGAAAAGCCGCGTATCAAAAGCTCCTGTCCGTCGGCGTCCATAAGCGCGAAGGCGTCCGCGGCGATATCCTTCGGGAGCAGACGAAACATCAGAGGAAGCCGGTCGGGAGATATTTCCGAAAATACGGCGGCTATATCCGCCTCGTTCATGGACGAGAGCATATCGCGCAGCTCCTTATACCTTTTGCCGCCAAGCAGTCTTTCCGCGGTTTCCTTAACCGTATCCATGTCCGTTCACTCCCTTCCTTTTTATATTAGTATATCCTTATTTGACGGCAATGTCAACTTTTACGCGCGATTTTTACTCTGACGCTTATTTACTGCAAGCCGTTCAAGAGAATATTCTAAATCAAAAAAATTGCGGGGGCGGATAATATCTGCCCCCGCAAACCCGCTTTACAGCAGCTTTTGCAGTCTGTAAATCACAACGCAGACCCAAAGCTTTGTATCGTCAAGGTTAAGTCCGCCGCCGGTCCCGACTATAATACCGTTGTCAACGCACCACTGCACCGCCTCTTTTGCCCATTCGGGCATGTTTGAGTCGATATAATTGTAAATCATCGGTTTTTCAAGCGCCTGCAGGCGCTCGTTGAGTTCTTCGTACTGTGTCATTGTAAGCTCCTCCTTTTCAATGTCGCCCGTTATGCCGTCCGCAATCGCCTCCGCTATCGCGGCCGCGCCGAGCGAGTTATATAAATCCGCATCCGATTTTGTGTCCACAAAACACACCTCGATAAGCATAGCCGGCGAGTCCGAGCGGCGTACGACGTAAAGGTTTGAACCGTCCTTTATTCCGCGGTTTACAAATCCCCTCTCGGCCAGATTTTCACATACCGCGGTCGCCTGCTCAAGCTTCTGACCGCCGTAGGTGTATACCTCGCAGCCCTTGCCTCCGCCGCTGTTGAAATGTATGGACACAAACAAATCCAAGGGCTGCGCGTTTGCCATTGCCACAATCTTACTCAGATTTTCTTGAACAGTCGCGCTTCGGTCATCGGTACAATCCACCACGGTAACTCCTCTCGCTCTTAAGATTTCCATAACCTTATAGCCTACGTTACGGGTTTCGTCGCTCTCATTGAGATAGCCGACCGCCCCGCTGCCGACGGTACCGCTTACCGTATGACCGCAGTTAATTCCCACTATCATATATATTCCTCCATAAAGAAAATTTATACACCTCCGTATTACTAATATATGCGGAAGATACTAACGTTTATTACTCCTTAGCTGCAAAAGAATGTCCCTCAGCCTTTCGGGCATGTCCGGTGAGATTGCCGCGACGTTTTCAAGCACGGATATTCCCTCGTTTGACACGTAAAACATAATGACAATCTCCCGTATCGCTCCGCCGCCCATAGTCTGCTGTACGGCGTTCGCGAGCGCCACAATTACAAGCGACAGAGCTTTCTTTATAAGTCCCTTATATCCTATTTCACTCGAAAGAGTTTTTGTGTATACCGCCTTTATTACTCCCGTAAGATAGTCCAGCGCCATAATTATTATCAGCGCCCTAAAGGCGGCGTCAAAGCCGCCCAAAAGCGCCGTAAGCGCGCCGCCTATCAGTCCCGCGGCGACGCTTATTATATTAAACGCCTTATCCGTATTGCTCACCTCACTTATCACATAAAATTTTTTTACCGTCTATACATAAATCGCCGTCCGCGTCCGTGCTGAGTATTCTTTCCCCTATACTCACGCTGCCGGCGGTGAAAATCATATTTCCGTCCTCGCCTATACCGATTGCCTCGTTTCCGTTTCCGTCCGTTATACTGCATACAAACACGCCGTTTCGGTTGCCCAGCCTTACCCTCTCCTTACCGTTCAGGGATATTTCTATAAGGTCGGACACAATGTCCAGACTGCCGGCGCTGCTTGTAAGCTTGACGCCGGAGGCTGAAATCACTCCGGCTATCGACTGCGCGCGCACCTTGCCGCCCGACGTGGAAACCTTACTGTAACGCTTTGCGAGCGTACCCATCTGGTCAAGATAGAAGAACATGTCGCGCTTTATCCTTCCTATGGATATAACCGTATCGGTACTCTGATACGGATAATACTCCATACTTATAACGCGCTCATAAATCTCATTTCCTCTGTCGATTACCGTTACTCCGTCGCCAAGCGATATGCGTTCCGCGCCACCGTATTCGGACAGCCTCGCTATATCCGCGAGACTGCCAGTTATATTAACGCCGGGTACGTCTATTCTGTCCCTGTTCTCACTGTCAAACTCCCATAGAGCGCGGCGCATTATTGTTTCGGGGTCGGTATAGTCGCTGTAATCGCGGTACCCCTCGCGCTCGCCGTATATATCCGCCGACGCGCTTCTGATGTACTGTACGCCGCCGTTGACGCCGCCTATATGCGCGTCGTCCTTACCGTACGGATAAAGCACGGTCACCATGTCGCTTATGTCCCTCTCCACGGATATGGAGAGCATATTGCGCGTAAGGTCAAGACGTACTCCTCTGTCGCCGCCGATACGCTCCACAAGCGCGATTTTATAATTGTCGGCGTACAGCTCGCCCTTGCCGCAGATTTCAATTACACTCTTTACCACCTCGTACGGATTGGTCTTGTCCGTCGAAAAAAAGTCTATCAGAAAGCCGTCCGCGTCAACACGCTCCATTCCGAGCGTCGAAAGCTCGCTGTCGGACAGGAGAGTAAACGGCGTGTCCGAAAACGCGTACTCCAATACCTCCGTCGGGCTTACGCCGATCATGTCGGGTACGTTTTGCAGATGCGCGCACGGAGCGTCCGCGTTATAAACGTGGTCGCAGACGGCATGCACTGTGCTCTGAGAGCCTGTTTCCTTTGTTACCTTAATAATCCTGTACGCCTGCGTATCGCATACGGCTATTTTGTTTTCCCGTACAAGCTCCTCGGTCTTGCCGCAGGGACAGGAAAATTCAAGACGGCGCGCGCCGTTTATTTCATACGTAACCTTTACGTCATACGCGCCGGCGAGTACCGTTCCCTTTTCAAACACGGCGCTGTCATATGGGAAAATTTTAAGCATACAATCCACCCCAATCCATAGCCGCCGTATTCATATTGTACATAAATCCCGGGTTAAAGCATATATGTATTACCGCCGTACCGGTTCCCGTGTACAATAGCTCCGACCTTCCTGCGGGGAACTCAAAAAACTCTCCCGACACGGTAATATTACCGCCGTCCGCGTCCTCAATCCGCTGCTTTTCAAAGTCGGCGAGCGTTATCTCCGCCGCTGTAAAAGACAGGCTGCTTTCCCCAAGCGAGAGCGTAACCTCGCCCTTCGCTCCGGTAATCTCAATTATCGGCGTCGCGGGTCTGTCGCCCCAGTTGTATACGGTCAGTGTTCCGCTGCCGCTTACGGTATACGTGTGTATGTTTTTAAGACCTATGGGTATTTTTTCGCCGAGACGAATTTCACAGCCGAGCACGGGTCCGTCGCTGTCGAAAATCGCTCTGCCGAAGGGCTTCGCGCGGAAGGACGCCTCAATGACAGCCTTACTTCCGCCATGCTCCGGCATATATATTATCTCGTCGCTTACCGACGCGCTCCATATCACAAGAGGCAAATCGTCGAAAATCAGGTTTCCGCCGCCGCCAAGCCATAGCGACAGCGCCGAAAGCGTATTCTGCATGGCGTATATATTCTCCGCCGCTATGCTAAGCTCCATGACGAAGGTACGCTCGTTAAACAGCTCCCTCTGTAATGAATTGACCTTTGAAAAATCATACGCGCCGTCGCGGCAGGGCAGGTCAAGCAGCGCGGTTTTTACCGACGGACGCAGCGGTCTTGATTTTGTTTTCACTGTCACTCCAAAATCGGACGAGTGACGCTCATTAAATTTAAATCCGTTTCTCATTTGTATACAAAACTCCTCTCCTTATCCGGCAAATCAATAATAGCTGCTTCTCGCGATGGTCAGCCCCACACGGCTTTTAAGAGCGTCGACTATATCGGAGCCGTTTGCCGAGATACTGATATTGCGGTTATCACTGTATGAGCTTGACGTCGGCTCAATTGATTTTATGGCGTCGACCACCTCCGCGAAAAGCTCTGTTATGGCGCTTTCCATATTGCTTACGCCCGTATTTATGCCCGCGACGATCTGCTCTATATTTATTCCCGACTTCTCTATCGCCGCGAGAGCGTACTTTTTGTTTTCCTCAACAATATTGTAGTCCTCCTCCAGCGCGCTGAGCGTAGCCGTATGCTCTTGCTGCAGCTCATACATTTCCTCCTCGCGCCTCAGCTTTTTCATCTGCTCCTGCAAGGATTTGTACTTGTCTACACCCTTCTGAGTCACGGCGTTTTTATATATAGCGAGCTGCTCGGATACCTCCGCTATGTCTGCGTCTCTGTCCGCGGCTTCCCACTCCGCCGACAAAGCCTTTTCCTCCTCGGCATACTGCTGCTTAAGAGCGGAAATACTGCTTTTACGGTAGTCCAAAAGCTGCTCGAGCTGTTCCGTCTGAGCTTTGTACAGATTGAGCGTTGCGTCCATCGTATCGTCACGGTACTCCTGCCATTCGACGCAGCCGCTGTCATAAAGCTGCTGTATACGTTCAATGCTGCGCTTGTAAAACTGAACAGGGCTGTCTCCCGACTCGTACCAATCGTCGTACGTATCGCGTATCTTTTTCCAGTTTTCGGCGTCGCTCTGCCATTTTTCATATACGGCGTACCTTTGCTCCTGCTCCTCTTGCAGTTTCTGATTTTCCAGCTTGCCTATTTTTAAATCCACATTCGCCTTGTATTCGTAAAAATCATTCCAGATTTCCTTGATTTCCTCCGCGGAATACGCTGTTGACGTAACCATTTCCGATACCATGGCGTTGTAATTATCTAGCTGTCGTTCGTACGCCTCTATCTGCTCGTCAACGCCAATACCGTTTACCTCGGTCTGATATTTTATCCATGAATCCGAGCTTGTTTTATATCGCGAGAGCATGTCCTCATATTCGTCCTTTTCTTCCTTCCACACGCTCTGCTGCGCGGCGAATATTTTCTCCTGTATCTCCATAACGGCCTCGCTGTCATAGTAAAACTGCTCCATAAGTCCGTTCCATAATTCCAGCTCCTCGGACGGCGACATGTCGTGCGTCTTGCTGTAATGGGTCAGGTTTGCCTTAGCCGCCTCGTAAAGCTCGTTATTTTTTCCGGACGCGTAACGCGGGAGCGACTTACCGAAAATAGCCTTGGTCTGGTCGGCGGTATACACCTTGTCCCCGCTTGACAGCGGTACAATCACATCTCTTCCGCCGAACATCATAAGCCTTCCGTTATGCTCAATAAGCTCCCGAGGATCGTTTATACCCTTCTCGTCGTTTACTACCGCCAGTCCGGAGCGCGCGTTCCCTGTTCCCGACGCGAGAGCCGTCATACCCTCCGTACTGTACTTTACCGTTATTTTTACGGTCTTGTCACTCAAACTGTTTATACTCGCGCGCGCCGCCGCGACTCCCGCGGCTGTATTATCGACGGCGTTAAGACTTATACGTACTTCCTTACCGTCAAACTCGCCCGCGATTTTTCCCGCCGACGCGTTAAGTCCCGTAAGCGCGCTCTGCGCTTTTTGCACCTCGCCCATAAGACCGGACGCGTCGCCGTTTATGCTGACCGAAAGACTTGCTGCCTCAGCCATAGCTACACCTCCTCTCCGTAGAACATCCTGAGATGCTCATTCTTATAACCTCCGGCGGACATATCCGCGTTCTCCTCCAAACCGTCAAGCAACCGGAACAGAACCCACGGATTTTGTCTGCCCACCTCGTCGGGCAGCAGATGGTGGCACCTTAAAAGCACGGGATAAATATCGCGCAGCGCGCCGCCGCTGCCGCCCGACCTTATTCGTTTTTTGAGGAAAGCGCGTCCACATAAAAGCCCCACAGGTCAAGGCACATTTTTGCGCGTACCGACATGTCAAGCGAATTTATAATATCCTGCGTCGCCTGTGTGCCCTCAAACATATAGTCCACCGCGTCGCGGCATATGTTCAGCGGCCCGCGCTTTGAGCCGTCGTTATGCGCGTCGTTTATGACGCACATCGCCTCAAAGTCAAACGGCTTTGAAACGTATTTTTCCTTATCCTTTGTAAATGTTAAAGTATGCTGCATGCTGTCCTCCTTACGACTCCGTCGGATACCAGTTCATATCGGAGAACCACTTTTCCTCAAGCGTCGCCTTTGTAATGCCGTCGGGCAAATCGCTCTCGTCAAAATACGCGTAGTAGTTATTGTCAAAATCGCGCTGTACGGCGGTGTAAGTAGCCTTCGCGGTCTGCTTGTCTATGGAGCCTGACGACGGCTTTGTCTTTCCGCCGACATTCGACGCAAAGCTGTACGAGCCTTTATAGTATCTTACATATCTGTACGAGCCGTCCGACTTCATAACTCTCCACGCGACTCCGAAATAGGTCGTTTTTGTATTGGAGCCTACCTCGACAACCCCGTTTTTAAGAGTCAGTCCGCGCCACATCGCGTCTATTTCCGGCGGTATGTCCGCGTTTGTTATGTCATGTCCTATCTTTTCTATGTAGCTCGCGGTTTCGTAGGCGCCGTTATCCGCGTCGAAAATGTCCGAGCCGCCGGCGTCGGTCGGCGAGATTTCAACAACGCCCCTGAGATTATAGCCCTCGCCGTACTCCGTACCCGATGATGTGTCCGAGAGCACGCTGAAAAACGTGTACTTGTCCACGCCTATCGTGGGTAATGGTTTCTTTGTCATATTTTGTCCTCCTGTTTTTATAAATTAAAGTATTTTTTAAAGCGCATCGTTCTGTGATATACCCTTTCGCTGCCCTTGGGGACGTCCATGGACATCTCCCGTGTCCAGCCGTCCCTCTGCATAATCTCGTTTACCCTTAAAGACAGTCCTCCGCACTCCGCGCCCGTACGCGACCATACGTCAACCTGTACGTAGCCCTCCTGTATGCTCTCCTCATTGTCACAGTAAAACGCGCCCTTTTCCGTCAGATTGTAATAGCTTACCGCCGGCAGCGCCGTAAAGCTGTCCGGATACTGATAAACCACGGCGCAGTCAAGCTCTGACAGGCTCCTTTGCGCCTCCATGCTTATGTCAATCATAAATAACACCCTCGCAATCTATGTTAAAAGCGTTTCCGCGATTTTTTCGGCAAGCGCCTCCTTATTTTGTAAAAGCGCCGGTACAAGGTACGGCTGAGCCGCCGACTTCGACGTGCCGAATTCCACATAGGCGGCGTACTCCGCTCCGGCGGTAATGACCGCCGACATGCCGTCCGACTCGGCGTCTATCGACTCGCGGAGAGCGCCCGTGTCAACCGGACACAGCTCCCTCGCCGCGCGGACTACAAGCCGCGCGGCGCTCTCCACAGCCTCCGCCGCCCTTTTCTCCATATCGTCGGTATTAAAATCCGCTCCGCTTACGGAAATATTTATATTCATAGGCTTTCACCGCTCAGACTTATGACCGCCCTCATTCCGAGCTTCCAGTCGCCGGCGCTGACAATTCTGTACAGCTCTCCGTCCAGCCTTATGTATCTGCCGACCCTTATAAGCTCCGTGCTGTCACAGTACAGCTTGTACTTAATATCCTCGTCCGCGCCGTACAGCTTTGCGCTGAGCGCGTCCGTGTACGGCTGAATATCGCAGACAAGCTCGCCTATCTCCTCTTTTTCCGCGCGCGAGTCATAGGTATCCGTTCCGCTGTCCGAATATACCTTTACCGCCGTATTATAAAAACGGCTGAAGGGATTACTCATTTTTCTCACCGTTTATATCCGAGGGAACAAAGACCGCGCGGCTCCTGAACGAACGGAGTCTTTCGGCGTACTGCGACAGAAAATCATAATTTTCCTCACAGTAATCCACGCGCCTTTCTCCCTCTCTTATTATCTTTACGCCTCCGAGGCTGTTTTCGGAAAAACGTTTCGCGGCAATCGCCGCGGCAAAGCCCTCAAGCTGACGCGGAAACAGCTCCAGACGGCAGTAGGACAGTATAGCGGATATTGTGTCCTCAACGTAAAACTCTATAAGACTGTCGCTGTCCGTGTCCGTTATTCCCAAAATCAGCTTTGCGTCTTCGGCAAGCTGTTTCGCGTTCTCTCCGCCAAGCTCATATTTTATGTCCATCATGTTTCCACAGCCTTTCCTTTTTACTCGGCATTATGCCTCGCTGCTCTTGTAAACATAAATCGCGTCCTTTTTATTGTCAAGCACGAACGCGTCATAATAAACTCTGCCCTCGACAAGCCAGCCGTTAATTCCGGGAGGATTATCGTGAATTTTATACTCCGAAAGCTTGACGGGCGAGGTTGTCGCCGCGCGGTTGGTTATTATAAACTCCACGTCCTCGGGCAGATACGACGACGGAACCACCACAATCGGAATACCGTCGATTGTGCCTATCTGTCCCTTTATAAGCATATCCTGAGCGGAGTCGCCGTTCTTTATAAAGCTGCTGTCCTCTTTAATACACTTATAGAAACCCGCCGACACATACGCTACGCTGCCGGAAATCGGAACATTGGCCTCAAAAAGCGCCGTTGTGCCGGTCAGGAAAGCGTCGTACGCCGTCGACTTCGATACGGTACCGGTGACAACGTTATCCTCCGGAGCGCCCTCGCATATCTTTTTGAAACGGTACTTGTCAATTTCCGGCACAACCACCTCGCGTATCTGTCTTTGCAGAGCCGCGCCCGCCGCGTTTGACATCTGCGTGTTGTTGTACGTGCCGCGGTCAATCGTGAACGTAAAGCTCCTGTCCTGCGACATTGTAAGCTCCTGCACGCTGTTCTCAATTTCCTCCGGGGCGCCGTAACGGCTTGTGCCGGTCGCGGAATAGTCGTTCATCTGCGCCGTCGGAACGGTGTACACGTTTACTGTTTTAACGCCGACAAAATCATAGTCGTTGTTTACCGCGGGCGACGTCATCGCTTCTCTTGTAAATTTTTCATCTATTTTTTGAGCATATTTGCTCGCATAGTTTATTGCCATAAAAATACCTTACCTTTCTTTTGTGTAAATTACAGGCCGAGTCCGCTCAAAAACGGATCCTCCCCTTCATCTCTTTCCTTTGAAACGCGCGGCGCTCTGCCCTTAAGACGCTCGGAAATTCCCTCCTCAACAGATTTCATAAGCTCGCTCTTTAATGTATTGATATTTTCCGTCATTATTTCTCTGTCGGCGTCGGCGACCATACGCGCAAAGCCGACGCTTATACCGTTCGCCGCAAGCTCCTTCGCCGCCTCAAATTCGGCTCTCTCGCTCATGTACTGCTCTCTCTCCGACTCAAAGTCCTTCTGACGCTTATCCATTTCAGCCTTCGCTCTTTCCTCTGAGGACATCGACGCCATTCTTGCCGCATCCTCGCGCTCTTGGGAAATTCTGCTCTCTAGGTCCTTTTCCCAAAGCGTCTGCGCGTTTTTCAGAGCCTTAGTAACGTACTCCTCAATCATATTCCTGAGGCTGTCGTCCGCGCGTTGGCGCGGCGCGGCGCCTTTTTTCTTTGCCGCGTCCGCGGTCTTTTCCTCTGTGTTTAATGTCCCCGTTTCCTTTCGGGGTTTTTCCGTTTTGTACATCTGTACTCCTTTCCGCCGTGCGCCTAAAGTAATTTACTATGACGCGCGGCTTTAAATTATTACATAAAATATGTCCTGTAAATATGTCCTGTTTTCTCCATAGAGGGAGCGTTATACCGTTTCCCTGAATTCGTGTACCGTTTCAGTCCCGCGCGTCAGGCTGACGCTCCTCGCCTGTCATTTCCGTAAAGCGCCGTTCCCTGAAAACCTTCTGAGCCTCCTCCTGCGGGTCGCCCACAAACGAAAGCTGCGACAACAGTGTTTCGTTGGACGCTATACCGTACAGGTTTTGCACCATCTGCGACACCTCCAGCTCATTGACCGGCATATTGCGCGTAAACGCGATATTGACGCGGTATATCGGCACGTATTCCATAGCGCCCTTGAGCGACAGAAAGTTTACGTACAGCTCAAAGCGTTTTTTCAGCGACTTCGCGAAGTAGCGCTCCTTGCTCCTGACATGCTGCTCAAAGCCCATAAGCTTATACTTTATCGCCACGCCGGACAGGTTGGAGCCGAAGGTTTTGTCCGACAAATCCGGTATCATTGAAAACCTGTGTATGTCGGTTTTAATACAGTTCCTCAAAACCTCCACGTCGTTTTCCGACATGACCTTTGCAAGGTACTGCGCGGTTGAACCGTCATAGCCCATAAGAATACGCTCTTCGCGAAGCTTCTTCGCCTGTTCGCTGTCAAGGTCGATACCGGTAAGGAACAGAAAAGCGTCCACAAACTGTTCCTTGTCGTTTACGCGGTCCGACTCTAAGATGTTGTACGCGTCAATCAGGGAAATCATCTGTTCAAAATCGCCCTGCATCTCTTCGTTGTTGCGGTACTCCACCATAGGAATAGCTCCGAAGTAATGCGGTTCCTTTTCCGCGAGCTTCATATGCGCGAAGCTTGCCGTGTCATTTACGAAGGTGTACATATACTCGTCGTCGCAGACCATACAGCAGACGCCGGTAACCGAGCCGTCTATGCCGCGCTTTTTATAATAGTGTATGCCGTACAGCGGCGTTTCGCCAACGCCGGCGCCGTACACAATAAAGGTGTTCGTCGGCGGCAGACACACGCTCCTGGGCTTTGAGTCCCCGCCCGCGTACACCAGCTCATAGGTTTTGCCGTAAATACTCATGGACTTCTCCAGCTCCGCGTCAATACTCGCCATGTCCTGCTCGGTAAAGCTGTCGCGTACGGCGTCTATATTGTAGCCGTCGGAGCAGGTATAGGTAACGGGATTGCCGACAAGATAGCTTTTAGCTATGTCAACTATGTACTTTGCGTGATTGCATACAATTTTGTTGTTGACCGCGCTGCTGCTCACGCGCTCGCGCCCGCATATCGCGTGATGACCGATATAATAATCGTAGAGCATGTCCAGCCGTTCCCTTTCGAGAGAATGTCTGTCAATCAGCTTTGACAATAAAACCTCCGTTATGCCTCCCTTTAAAATTTCCTCATCAATTATCATAGATTTAATTCACTCCTCCTTATTATCCGCGCCTTTTTATTGTTAATCTCGTCCTCAAGCGCGTAGCGCACGGCGTCAATCGTATGATTATCACGGTCGGGATAGCACGCCCGAAGTCCGCCGTCCGGCGTACGGTCATACTCGTACTCCGAAAACTCACGCGCCGCGTTCGGACAGCGGGAGCTGTCAATTACAATCCTTTCCAGGGACTGCAAATACCTCATGCCGCGCTCGACGCTCCCCGCCCCTTTACGCGCTCCGACGGCGCGCAGTCCGAAGGAACGGAAATCCTCAATGCTTTTCGGCTCGGCGCTGTCACAGATTATTCTCTGCCCCGCGTACGGCGTCGCGCATATCCTCTCCGCCGCGGCGGAATTTAAAAGCCCCGCGGCGTAAATCTCGTCAAAGATATACAGCACATTATTGTGGATATGGCAGACTATGTACACAAACGGGTCAACGGCAAATCCGAAGTCAATGCCGCAAAGTATTCTGTCAAAGGCGCGTATTTCACTCTCCGGAATACTTCTAAGCTCCAAATTACCGAAAACCGCTCCGTCGGTACCTGTCGGCTCGCCGAGATACTCGTGCCTGTACCGGTCAGGTTGTGTCTTTTTCAGATACTCAGCCTCCAAAAAAAATTGCTCGCCAAGCCACTGTCTCGGTACGTCAAGATAGGCGCTTTTATGTATTAGCATGTCCTCTCTCTCACGGCTCGCCTCGCGGTTTACCCAGCTGCGCGCGCTTATCGGGGGATTGTAGGAGTAAAACACGCTGAATTTGTTACCTCCGCGCAGTACCGACTGATTTATCGAGCGTATCTCGCTCATGCCGCAAAACTCGTCAAGCTCCTCGTACCACAGATAGCGTATGTAGCCCTCCGTGACCTTGGTGGATTTGAGTCTTTGCGGCTTGTCCGCGCCGCGGAACAGTATTTTCTGACCGGTTGCGCGGTAAACCATTTCAGGCACGCTCGGCTTTATTTCCCAGCTCCCGCTGACTCCGAGCTTGTTTATCGCCCATTCTAGCTGGGAAAATACGCTGTCGCGCAGGTATAGCCCTACCTTACGCAGGACAAGCGCGTTTGTTTCGGAGTTCCTCATCATGCCGAGTATGATTTCAATACTGACAAAGCTTGATTTTGTCGAGCCGCGTCCTCCGCAGAGCCATATATGAGTGTAATTGTCAATATTGCCGTGTACGGAATAAAACGCCGGCGCAATAAGCTCAGACAGTCTTTTCTCCATTTCCTCCGCCTATGTCGTCAATGATGATTATACGCTCCTGAGAGTCGGGGCGCTTGTCGGAAAACAGTCCGTGATGCTTGCCCAGAAGCTCCGCCGCCTTGAAGGAGTCGGAAAATTTTATCTCCTCTTCGTCCTCGCGGCGCATTACATAGGTCAGGAACTCCAGTACCTCTTTTCCGTCCGCTATCTCCACCGCGTACCGCCCCCCTCCGGACTAAAACAGGACATCTGTTTTATACAGACACTCGCTGCAGCCGACACATTCCTCGTCCTCGTTCATATAATAATGCTCGGGGTCGCTGTCGCCGCATACAGGACACTTTTCCCTCTCATAGCCGCCGAAACCTCCGCGGACAGCGCCATAGCCGTCTGTACGGTCAAGCTCCATCGCGAAGATTGCCATGGGGTCGTCATTTGTATAAATCATAGCTTACTCCTTTCCATCTTTTTATCTTTTTAAGATACCTCACGGTAAAATTTTTAGGAGATGGACGCCTCTCCTATCGACTGACTACATTTTATCATAAAAAGATACTTTTGTCAAGATAAAATTTCTTTTTAAGATATTTTTGTAAAATTATCTATATTTTTCAGATACTTTTTCTTGACTTTAGTATATTTTTATGATACTATTGTGTCAGAATAACTTATACGAGGGAGGGAGATTGTCATGACTGTCGGTGAAAGAATAAAAAAGCTGCGCAGGCAGCATGGACTTACTCAGGAGGAGCTTGGCGCGAAAATCGGCGTACAGAAGGCGGCGATACAAAAATACGAAAAGGGTACCGTCAGGAATATAAAACGCGATTCTCTTATCAAGCTCGCGACAATTCTTAATACAACGCCGGAATACCTGCTCGGCTGGAACGAGAAACCGTCGAACATATACCCGGTCGACGAGTCCGACATGGTTTTAATACCGATAGTGGGCAGGGTCGCCGCGGGAATACAGTGTCTCGCGGAAACAAATATTGTGGACTACGAGCCGGTCATGCGGTCGGACGTACGCGGCAGTGAGCAGTACATTTTTCTGCGCGTGGTCGGCGACAGCATGTATCCCGTATTTATCGAGGACGACTTGGTTCTTGTACGCTGTCAAAGCTCCGTAGACAGCGGCAGCTACGCCGTTGTTACCATTGACGATGAAGACGGCGTCGTTAAAAGGGTCGTGTACGGCGACGACTGGATTGAGTTACATTCCATAAACCCGATGTATCCTGTACGCCGTTTCGAGGGCGAGGATGTTATGCGTATACGCGTGTGCGGACTGGTACGCGAAATAAAGCGTAAATTTTGAGGAAAAACGGAACAAAAACACTATATCTTGCGTCTAATACTATATGAAGTCTTTGTATACGGTCATGAAAAATCGGTAAACCGAATATAAGCGCTTATCGGACATATACTGTAAAGAGAGGCGTATTCCGCGCAAAAAATGAACTGTTTGAGAATTTTTTGTCGAAACGCTTGCAATTTACCGGTAATTATAATATGCTATACACGGCGGATATGCCGCGTGAAATCAGCAGAAAGGGTGATACTGACATGGAATTTAACGAAACAATGAAAATCAACCTTGAATTTGATAAAGCAAAAGAGGTTCGTGAGATTGTAACCAAGGTATACGAGGCGCTCAAAATAAAGGGCTACGACCCTATCAGTCAGATTGTCGGATATATTCTGTCCGGCGACCCGACATACATAACCAGCTACAACGGAGCGAGAAGTCTGATTGTAAAGATTGAGCGCGACGAGCTTTTGGAGGAATTCGCAAAGACGTATATCGATACTCTGTGACGCTTTTTATAGGTTCGGAGCGTCTTTTGTTTGCGCGAAAAAGCCGGTACGGTACGGAATTTTCGGCGCTGATTCGCTTTATCGACGCTTAAAGCATAAAAATATACCGGCGCCGGTGTTTTATCGGCGCCGGTATATTTTTGTTCCCTCTGGCGGTATTACAGTCCAAATTGTTCCCTGCAGTCCGCGAGCGCTTTTTCAATCGTCGCCTCGGCGCTCTCAAGGCTGTCCGCGAAGGTACCGAGATATATTTTGATTTTAGGCTCTGTGCCGGACGGTCTGACAATGAAATATGTCTTATCGTCGGACAGGCTGTATTTCAGCACGTTTGATTTGGGCAGTCCCTTAATCGGCGAAACGCCGCCCTTTGTATCCTTAACCGTCTGCGCCTGATAATCGGTGTAAAGCGTCACCTCCATATCGGCGACCTTCTTCGGCGGATTTTCACGAAGCTTAGTCAAAAGCGCCGCCATCTTTTCCATACCGTCCTTGCCGGGCATGGTGAAGGAAACAGTCTTTTCCGCGTAATAGCCGTACTTTTTATAAATATCCTGCAAGGCCTCGTACAGCGACTTGCCTTTTGTTTTGTAATACGCCGCCATCTCCGCGATAAGCATCGTCGCGACAACGCCGTCCTTATCCCGCGCGTGCGTGCCTACAAGGTAGCCGTAGCTTTCCTCAAAGCCTATAAGATATGTGTGATTTTTCTTTTCGGCAAATTCGGTCATCTTTTCGCCGATGTACTTAAATCCCGTGAGCACGTTCATAACCTCAACGCCGTAGCCCTCGGCAATCGCCGCCGCAAGCTCGGTTGTGACAATAGTTTTTATAACAACGCCGTTTTCGGGAAGAGTACCTTTTTCCTTTTTTGATTTAAGAATATATTCCACAAGAAGCGCGCCGGTCTGATTCCCTGTCAGAGTGCGGTACACGCCGTCCGCGTCGCGTACGACTATACCGACGCGGTCGCAGTCGGGGTCGGTACCGATTATAACGTCAACGTCGTTTTCCTTCGCCAGGCGTATCGCAATCTCAAAGCCCTCCTTGTCCTCGGGATTGGGGGACTTGACGGTCGGGAAATTACCGTCCTCCGTGTCCTGCTCCTTTACAACAAGTACGTTTTTAAAGCCTATTCTTTTCAGGATTTCCTTTATCGGACGCGAGCCTGTACCGTGGAACGGCGTATAGACGAGCTTAAACGTGTCGGCGACAGCCTGTACCGCCTCCGGATTTTGCCGCTGCGTCATGACGGCTTCAAGGAATTTCTCGTCAAGCTCGTTTCCGGGGATTTCCAAAAGACCCTTTTCCTTAGCCTCGTCAAGCGTGATGTACTTTACGTCGTCGAAAATATCACAGCTCTGAATAGCCGCCACAACAACGTCGGCCGCGTCGGGAGGGAGCTGTCCGCCGTCGGGACCGTATACCTTGTAACCGTTGTACTCCTTAGGATTGTGGCTTGCGGTAATCATAACGCCCGCCGCGCAGCCGAGAGCGCGTATACCGAACGAAACCTCGGGAACCGAATGGACAATCGGGAAAAGGTACGCCTTAACGCCCGCCGCCGCGAGGACTTTCGCCGTTTCCTCCGCGAATACGCGAGAGAAGTTCCTTGTGTCGAAGCCGATTAAAACGCCCGCCTTTGCCGCCTTCGCTCCGCGCGAGTTTACGTACTTCGCCACGCCCTGACTTGCCCGGCGTACGTTGTAAATATTGATACGGTTTGTTCCCGCGCCGAGTATTCCTCTCATACCCGCCGTACCGAATTCAAGCTCGCGGTAAAAACGATCCTCAATTTCCTTTTCATTGTCTGAAATAGTCCTAAGCTCCGCCTTTGTACCGTCGTCTACAACGGACGACGCAAGCCAGCGCCCGTAGGCTTCCTTGTAGCCCATGTTATAACCTCCTTGTAATTCCTATGGATTTTACTGTAATATATCATATCATACTTTATGCGGATTTTCAATTATAAATATACAAATTTTTACGATATAAATACCGAAAATCCGATTTTATTTTCTTTTTTATGAAAGCGCCCGCGGCGTAAGATTTTTGCTTATTACAAAAAGGCGCGGCGGCGGAGCGAAATTCGGATTTAATAATTTATTTCACTCTCCAGCGTCCCAGGGCCTTTAAATCACGCTCCGGAACACCGTAAAATCCGCTTATATAGCCGGGAGTAAAAACGTCGCGCGGGGCGCCGAAACGCTCGATATATTCTCCCTTTACGCAGAGAACCCTGTCGGAAATCCATTCCGCCATGTCCAGGTCGTGCATTGACATAATAACGGTAAGCTGTCTTTCGCGCGACATGTCCCTGAGCGCCGACAAAAGCTCAAGCTGACAGCGTATATCCAAAAAGGTCGTCGGCTCGTCCAGGACAAGGATTTTCGGCTCCTGCGCCAGCGCTTTCGCGAGCATTACCTTCTGTTTTTGACCGTCGCTCAGGCTTAAAAATTCGCTGTCCGCCAATTCGGCGATATGTACAAGCTCCATAGTATTCGCGACAATCCTTTTATCCTCCTCCGAGAGAATACCGAGCTTGCCCGTGTACGGGTATCTGCCCATACCGACAACATCGCGTACCGTTAAAAGCTCCGGATAAATCCGCTCCGTTAAAACTACGGACATTATTTTCGCGCGCTCCTTCTCGGATATTTCATCGAGGCGTACATCCTCCGATAAAACGGCTCCGGCAATCAGCGGGAGCTGTCCTATAATGCTTTTAAGTATTGTCGATTTTCCGGCGCCGTTCGGACCGATCAGAGTGAGTATTTCACCCCTGTTCAGTTCGATTTTTATATCCTTAATCAAAGGCGCTCCGTCATAGCCCACGGTCATGCTTTGCACGGAGAAAAAACAGTCCCTCATATTATTGCATCCCCTTTTTCCGCTTAATCATCACGTAAATAACCACGGGTACGCCGAAAATCGCCGTAACCGTGCTTATGGAAAGCTCCGTCGGAGCGAACGCCGTCCGCGCGAGCAGGTCGCAGAAAAGACACCATACCGCTCCGCCGAGGAAACAGGCGGGCGTCATAATCATCGGCTTTGCCGTATGAAAAAGTCTTTTCATAATCTGCGGAACCGCGACGCCCACAAACGACACCGGACCGGCAAAAGCCGTAACGCAGGCGGAAAGTATGCCCGACAGTAATATCAGCGCCGCGCGGAACGCTCTGATATTTACGCCCATATTGCTCGCGTACGCTTCACCCATCTGATACGCCGCGAGCGGTTTTGACAGCATAAAAACAATACACGCCGCCGCCGATACCATAACCGCCATAACGGCCACGTTGTTCCATGAAATACCCGAAAAGCTGCCCACTGACCAGTTGTGCAGATTTACAATATCCGAGTCGTCCGCGAACGCGACAAGCAAATCGGTTATCGCCGAACAGATATAGCCAATCATAATACCGCTGACTATAAGCATCGCCGAATGTTTCATTTTTTTTGAAACCAAAAGCACAAAGCCCATGGAAAGCATAGCTCCCGCGAACGCGGCAAGCACAAGCGTAAACGAGCTTAATTTTACAGACCTCTCCAAAAAGAAAATCATTGCGAGAGCGACGGTAAGCTTTGCGCCGGAGGAAATTCCAAGAACAAAGGGTCCGGCAATCGGGTTGTGAAAAAAGGCTTGCAGCAGATAACCCGAAAGCGCGAGCGCGCCGCCCAGAATAATCGCCGCCATGGCTCTGGGAAAACGTATCTTCATAATAATATTCCCGAACGCGGAATTTCCGTCGAAACCGAACAGACTTTTTAACGCCTCCCACGGGGATACCGATACGCTCCCTATTACAATGTTAAAAAAGAGCAGAAAAATCATAAAAACGGTCAGTAAGGCAAATAAACACGTATTCCTTTTATTCGAGCTTGAATAAATATTCAAATGGTTCATTATTATCCTCCGTCAGCATTTTGTGCAAATCAAGTATAAAAGTACCGGTACTCATGGACTCCTGATATAAATTCTTTGCCATACAGAATACGTTTCCGTCCGAAAAAGCCTTGAAATCCGCAAATAATTCGCTTTTGCGCAAAAGCTCCTCCCTTGAGCCTATTTCTCCGTCGACAACGCTGTTATACACAAGATAGTCCGCGTCCTTCGCGGCGGCGTAAAACTCCTCCATCTGCATATTTACGGAGGAGGACGCCGTATCGTCTTTGAGATTGGAAAATATATATTCCCCTCCGGCAAGCTCTATCATTTTCGGTACATAATCTCCGGATTTACGCACGTTTACGGTCCCGTTCGAGGTGATATAAAAAAACGCCGCTGTTTTGCCGGCGCCTTCGCTGTCAATAACAGAATTTACAAGCTCCTTCTGACGGTCAAACGCCGCCTTAGCCTCGGTTTCCCTGTCTGTGAGAGCGCCGTACAGCTTTACCCACTCCGTCTTTCCGAGAGGATGCCCCTCGTAGCTTGAACGGTCTATGAACACCGGTATTCCCAGCTCCTCCAGTTTTTCTTTTACCTCCGGGGAGTGCAGTATCATTGTCGACTCAATCGCGAGGGAGCAATCGGCGCTGAGAATTGTTTCATAATCGGGAGCGCTGTATTTTCCCGCGTAGGAAATTTTACCTTCCGACATAGCGGTTTTCGCGGCGTCCAGATACCATCCGCTTTCCTTTGTACCCGACAGAGAGACGCTGTCTACGGCGTCAATCGCAACGAACATATCCATAACCGCCGTCGCCGCAAGATAAATATTATCTATCGGCTGCTGTAAAATCACAATATCGCCGGGAATATCTCCGGGCGCCCGCATACCGTCGGGTACAACAAAAAAACGGCTGCCGTCCGATACGGTTATAAGCTTGTAACCGCCCTCATAATAGTCCACGGAAAAGCCCTCGGCATAGTCAAGCTCCGTCCGGTAACGGTAAACCAGCGACGGACTTATGTCCGCCGCCGATATATCCGTATTCCGCGGTCTTGCGCATGATACGGACATAACCGTAAACAATATACCTGCACAGCATAACAATAATTTTCTTCTCATTTTTCCGTCAATGAATTCAAATCAAAGGTCAGCGTGTACTCAATCTCGTGGGGAGTTCCCATTGCCGTCGTGTCGGCAATGACGTTTACCGGCTCGTCAAACGCCGAGACGGGAATTTCAAATACGGAATTGCCGTCTGTGTTTACCGGCGCGTAGGTTTCGCCGTCTACTATCATATAATCATAGTTGGGACTGCTCCATTCTATACGCGCCGCCGGAGCGCCGTCTTTAACTGTAAGAATTGCCGGCGAGGACACAGTCGCTTTTCCGCTGCCGCCCTCCAGAGTAACGTCAACCGAATACTCTCCGTCCTCCAATACCGCGCCGCCGCCGTCCTCAGACTTAACGGGATTTGACACAATTACCTTATGGTCGTACCACTTTCCCTTTGTTCCCAAAAGCGCTAAATCAAATTCCTCGCCAATCACGGTAACGGGAATGTCAAATCCGTAGACCTCGTCAGTCAGACCGTCGCTGTATGTCACCGTATCCACGGTCGGTTCGAGAATTTGCGCGCCGTCCTTCTGCGCGTCCTCCGCCAGTCCGGGGAACAGGTTTACAATGTTCTTGGACGCGAGAGAAACATGCAGCGTCATTTCTCCGTCCGACACTGTAAGAGCGCCCTTTCCGCCGCACGCCTCGCTTACGTGAAACATGCTGTTGTCGGTGTCAAAATCCACCGTATAGGCTCCGTCCTCCAATACCGCCCCGCGCCGCGCCGTACCGCCGCAGCCCGCTATAAGCATACAGCTTATTACCGCCGCGCACAGCAGTATGTAAAAGCCTTTTATTCTTTTTATTTTTTCTTTCATAATAAAATCTACCTCTATTCGTTAATTACCGCGGCTGTGTGCGCGATATAGACGTCTTGAATTGCCTTAATTCTCCCAAGTCCGGAAATCTGAGTGTCCACGCTGTCAAATTTACCGGAATTTATGAATATACTCTTCCACGAGTCCTCGCCGTCTCCCGCCATGTCGTTGTTTGCGTGGTCGCCCGCGACTACCATAAGCGGGCGAAGAATAACCTTTGTATATCCCGCGTCCGACACGGCGTTCATAACAGTTTCACATTCGGTTTCCTCCGGCTCTCCCTCAACAGTGCCTATGAACACGTTATCGTAGCCAAGCTCTTTCATCTGCGCCTGCATCTGGCTGTATGATATCTTTGCCGTATGCGAGGTTCCGTGTCCCAGGAATACGAACGCCGCGCCGTCCCGCTCCGCCGCGTCAAGACTGTCATAGCCCGCTGTTTTTACAGCCTCCGCCGTTACAGCCTCCGCGACGGCCTTTTTATCCTCGTTTACGATTGCGGCGTCGGCGCCTACCTCGCCCAAAAGCGGCTCCGCGACCTTAACCGTTTCAAACTTATCTCTGTACTCGTCGAGAGCCTCTGTAAGCTCGTCATACTCCGCGCCGTGCATTAAGTGCGTGGGCTGAACCACAAGGTTTTTAACGCCGTTTGATACAGCGCGCTCCAACGCCTGCCGCATGTTGTCAATAGACTCTCCGTCTCTCGCCAGGACATGATTGATAATAATCTGAGCCGTAAACGCTCTTCTTACCGACCAGTCCGGATACGCCTCCTTCAGCGCATCCTCAATACCCTTGACGTCCTCCGCTCTGCTGTCGTTAAACGACGTTCCGAAGCTGACCGCCAAAAGCTCGTTTTCACCTATATCGTCCTGATTAAGGGGGTCGTCCGCTCCCGCGTCGCCCGTATCCCGTCCGAAATAGTCGGGGTCGGCATTCTCTCCCTCGACAAGCTCCTTTTGAGCGTCCGTCAGCGCGTCCCACGCGGCTTTCGCCTCGGCGCACCGCGCGTCGGTATCCTCCGTTCTCTCCTGCACGTAAATAGCGTCAATCAAGGCCGCGACACGGTCCGCCGCCTCCCGGTCCGATTGAGCGCTTTCGCAGCCGGCGAGGGAAATTCCCAAAGCCGCCGCCAATAATGCCGCAAGCGCTTTTTTCATTTTGTTTTCCTCCTTGTATGTTAATTTGTTAATAAACGCGGAAATAAAAATCCGGTTACACAAGTAAACGGACAACAAAAAGAAACAGACGCCTGCCGCGGTTTTCTGCTTTTTATGTACAACCAATTACTCGTGGTCTGGAAAAAATTCCCGTACAGCGGCGGGCAGGTTTCCTGACTTATAGCTCGACGCGCAGACCGCCTTCCCGATTGCTCAGTGACATATTGGCTTGCGCTCCCTAAATACAGTGACGAGTTCGTACAGGATTTGCACCTGTTTCCCTTTTCACCGGAGTGAAAAATTTAATTTTTGCACTCCGACACCTGTCGCTTTATTTTCATTTATTACGGTTAATTATAGCATACTATGGTAAATAAAGTCAATAATAATTCAAAATATCTTGTTATTTACGCGCGTTTATTGTATAATAATATATATGATGAAAACTTTTAGGAGGAATACCGGAAAATGGGAAAGCTATTCGGAACGGACGGAATAAGAGGCATAGCGAATAAGGACCTGACGGCGGAGCTTGCGTTTAAAACCGGACAGAGCGGCGCGTACGTACTGACAAAGCACAGCTCCAGACGGCCGCGTATACTTATCGGCAAGGACACGAGAAAATCCGGCGATATGCTGGAGGCGGCGCTGACGGCGGGTCTTTGCTCAACCGGAGCGAAGGTTATACCTCTCGGCGTTGTGCCGACGCCGGCGGTCGCGTATCTTACGCGCTACTACAAGGCGGACGCGGGCGTCGTTATATCCGCGTCGCACAATCCATGCGAATACAACGGCATTAAATTTTTTAACGGCGACGGCTACAAGCTGTCGGACGCGATTGAAAATGAAATTGAAGGCTACATACTCGGAGAAAAAAATATTGAGAGTCTGCCCACCCACGGCAGCGTCGGATATGTGAGCGCGAACCACAACGCCGTGGAGGACTATGTGGCGTTTGCCTGCTCGACTGTCGACTGTCGTCTGGACGGTATGAAAATCGCGATTGACTGCGCCAACGGCGCGAGCTATGAAACGGCGTTCAAGGCGCTCAACAAGCTCGGCGCAAACGTCGAGGCAATTCATAACACTCCCGACGGTGTGAATATAAATCACATGTGCGGCTCCACACATATGGAAAGCCTTCAGGCGTACGTGACCTCCATAGGCGCCGACGTCGGACTCGCCTTTGACGGCGACGCGGACAGAATGTTGGCGGTTGACGAAAACGGCATACTGATTGACGGCGACCAGATTATGGCGGCTTGCGCAAAGTACATGCGCGACAACGGCAAGCTGAAACAGAATACCCTTGTCGCGACGGTTATGAGTAATCTGGGACTGTTTCTGGCCGGCGAAAAGCTCGGAATAAATATTCCCCGCACGAAGGTCGGCGACAGATACGTGCTTGAGGAAATGCTGAAAAACGGCTACAACATAGGCGGCGAGCAGTCGGGTCATATTATATTCCTCGACCATAACACCACCGGCGACGGCCTTGTAAGCGCTCTGCAATTCCTGTCTGTACTCAAAAAAACAGGACTGAAAGCGTCGGAGGCGGCGGGTATTGTCACGGTAATGCCGCAGGTTCTCAAAAACGCGGTTGTCAAGCCGGAAAACAAGGAAACATATATGAATAACGCGGAAATCGCCGCGGCGTGCAGGGCGCTGGAGGAGGAATTTGCGGGAGAGGGCAGAGCGCTTATACGTCCTTCCGGTACGGAGCCTTTGATACGCGTTATGGTTGAGGGCAGGAATGTGGAATATATTACCCGCAAGGCTGAGGAGCTTGCGGAGCTGATAGAGAAAATTCTGGGGTGAGCGTATGGATAAGATAATTACTTTTATTATTTCTTCTATTCTGGCAATAGGCGGCTTTGCGTCCGGTAACGCGGACGATACCTCCGCGGTTTCCCTTGAAGGGAAATCCGCCGTCTTTGTCGGCGACAGCATCAGCTACGGTACCAATTATTACGGAGGATACGGCAAGCTGATAGGAGAGCGGTACGGAATGACCGTCGCCAACACAAGCAGGGGCGGCGCGACGGTCGCGTCGGGCGTGCCGTGGTCGGCGGACTCGGACGGTCTGCGTCCGTGCATATACGACCTGCTCGCGGACGCGTCGGGAGAGGTATATGACTATGTCATTTTAGAGGGCGGCGTAAACGATTTCTGGGCGAACGTCAGCCTGGGCGAAATGACGGACGGGTACGGCTCCGAATTCGACAGAACGTCCTATGCGGGCGCGCTGGAGGCCTTGCTGAATTTCGCGAAAACCGAGTTTCCCGACAGTAAAATCGGATATGTAATCATTCACGACCCGTTTACCTATGACGCGGAAACAGACTTTGAAAAGTACTATGAAATGACAAAAGCGATCTGTGACAAGTGGGGCGTTCCGTATCTTGATCTGTACGCGCGGAATAATCGGAATACGGGAGTGAACGTGCGCGACGCGGAAACGCGTAGAATATATTTTGGGTCGGAAAGCGCGCCGGACGGCGACGGCTGTCATCCCAACGAGTACGGCTATCAAAAAATCTACGTTGAGCCTATGGCGGAATGGATGAAGTCGCTTTAAGGGTAATAAAATAAATTATGAAAGAGCTTATAAAAAAAGGATGCGGACAACTGAATATACCTCTTTCCGACGCGCAGATAAATCAACTGACGGATTATGCGAATTTGCTTACGGAACGGAACAAAAAAATGAACCTGACGGCAATCACCGGCAATGAGGACATTGTAACCAAGCATTTTCTCGACAGCCTGACCGCGCTCCCGACGGGATTGGTACGCGGCTCCGTCATTGACGTCGGTACCGGAGCGGGATTTCCGGGAGTGGTTTTAAAAATCGCAAGACCGGAAATAGAGATAACGCTGCTGGACAGTCTGCAAAAGCGGATAAATTTTCTCCGTGAGGTCGGGCGGCGGCTGCGTCTTGACGGCGTGGAATACGTTCACGCCCGCGCGGAGGACGGAGGGCAAAATCGCGCGTACCGCGGCCGGTACGACGCCGTCGTGGCGAGGGCTGTGGCAAATTTAACGGCGCTGTCTGAGTGGTGTCTGCCGTTTTTGAAAAAGGGAGGTTATTTTCTCGCGCTGAAGGGTCCTCTCGCGGATGAGGAGCTTAAAAACGCGCGCCGCGCGATACAGATACTCGGCGGCGCGGTTGAGGAGGTAAAAGAGGTCCGTATTCCTTTCACAGACCTCAGACACAAGATAATTATTATAAAAAAAGTAGGACAAACTCCGATGAAATATCCAAGAAAAGCCGGTATTGCGTCAAAAACTCCCATCGCAAGCTGTTATAATTTGTCAAAATAAGAAAACGCCGTATTTTTATGTCGGATTTGGGCATACGAAAAGACTTCCATTTCTTAGAAAATATGCTATAATAGTACTTGTAAGACAGAACAGTATCAAAAAGGTACATTTCAAACAGGGTTTCCCCAAGGCCCTGTTCTACCCCCAATGTCTTACACCTTCCACCACCGAGGGTAAATAGCGATAATGCATTTTACATCATGTGTACTCATTCTTGTGCATTATCGCTGATTTACTCTTTTTGTTTGAAATTCTTGAGGTGAAAACAATGCTGAATTTTCTAAAAAACGCAATCGAGGCGGACAAGCCGAGAGTAACCAATCTGCCGCTGGATATGATTGCTCCGAACCCCAACCAGCCGCGGCGGTATTTTGACAGCGAGTCCATGGAGGAGCTGAAAAACTCAATACTGGAATACGGTGTTATTCAGCCGATAACCGTACGCAGAAAAGGCGGCGAGTATGAGCTTGTCGCGGGAGAGCGGCGTTTCCGCGCGGCGCAGACGGCAGGTCTGACGGAAATACCCGCGGTCATAATCGAGGCGGACAGAAATAAATCCGCCATACTTGCCCTTCTGGAAAATTTGCAGCGCGAGGACTTGTCCTTTTTTGAGATAGCGGAAAGCTATAAGGCGCTTATACGCGAGCAAGGTCTGACACAGACGGAGCTTGCGTCAAAGGTGGGTAAAAGTCAGGCGTCTGTGGCAAATAAAATGCGGCTTTTAAAGCTTGCGCCGCTGGTAAAAAAGCTTATACGCGATTATGACCTCTCCGAGCGTCACGCGCGCGCGCTGCTGCTTGCCGGAGATGAGGACAAGCAATTGGAAGCGGTAAAGCTTGTGTGCCGCGACAATCTGAACGTTACGCAGACGCAGGAGCTTGTACGCTCCATGAACGCGCAGAAACCGAAGCCGATTGACG
This sequence comes from uncultured Lachnospiraceae bacterium, assembly GCA_964634635.1. Taxonomy (GTDB): domain Bacteria; phylum Bacillota; class Clostridia; order UBA1381; family UBA1381; genus Hominilimicola. The sequence continues at coordinate 8,628 of CAZWMB010000002.1, read as the reverse complement.
AGCTGCGCGTGACAACGGCAAAGGATGTAAAGGTATTTAAAAATACCGTAAAGCGCGCGATTACCATGATGCAGAAAAGCGGTATTGACGCTCAGCTTGAGGAAAACTCCTTTGACTGGGGTACGGAATACATAATTAAAATAAAGAAATAATGACGCGCCCCGCGCAAGACCGTGATTTTGAAAAATATAAAAAATGGCTTAATCCAAGCCATTTTTATTATATTTGGCGGACAGGGTGGGATTCGAACCCACGAGCGAGTTACCCCGCTACCTGATTTCGAGTCAGGGCCGTTATGACCACTTCGATACCTGTCCGTAACAGAAATTATTTTACCATATCACTCTGTAAAAGTCAAGTATTTTTGTATTGACTTTAAATTTATAAAATGTTATATTATAATCAGGTGATAATTATGAAACAGACCGTCGCCGCGCTTATCGCGGCAATACTGATAGTTATGTGCGGAAGCGTTCCTCTTGCCGAGGAGGAGGGCGTATACGGGGATTTTGATACGGAAAGCGTGATTGCCGCTGTTAAACCGAGCCTTTTGCGCGCGTTCGGCGCTGACGACTGTAACAGCCTTGAAAGCCTTGGGGTATCGAAAGCGGAAAGCCTGCGTCTTGACAGTGGTATTTCTGTCTTTGGTATCAACAGCGAGCCGGATATACTTAAGCTTACGCTTAGCGAACCCGGACGGGAGAACGTACTGGAGCTTATCAATACTCTTAACGAGCGGGAGGACATACTTTTTGCCGAGCCTAATTACATATTTACCGTTGACGCGTCGGTTAACGACCCCTATTACAACAACGACGCTTACAGCTACGCGCTGGATAAGGTGAACGCGTCGGAAGTGTGGGATATGGACGTCGACTGCTCTGACATTACCGTAGCGGTTATTGACACGGGAGTACTCATGACGCATGAGGATCTTACGGAAAACATATGGATAAATCCTTACGAGCGGGATAACGGTTATGATGATGACGAAAACGGCTATGCCGACGATATAAACGGCTGGGATTTCATGGATGGGGACAACGATCCTACCGACGAGCTTGGACACGGTACTCATGTGGCCGGAATTGCGAGCGCGGCGACCGATAATAATAAGGGCTTGGCGTCGCTGGCGCGCAGCGCAAGGATAATGCCTCTGAGAGTTTTTGACGCCGACGGTAATACTACGCTTGATACGGTTATTCAGGCGTTTGAATACGCTAAATCTATGGACGTTGACATAGTAAACTGCAGCTTTGGCGGCGTCGGCGGTACCGCGGTACAGACGCTGGCGCTTCTCGTAAGCGAATGTCCCGATACTCTTTTTGTCGCGGCGGCGGGCAATGTGGACGTGAATTTTCCGACAGCCAATAATGACAAAAAAGCGGTATATCCGTCCTCGCTGTCCTTAACGCAGGACAATGTAATCTCGGTGGCTAATTCCACAAGCGGGGATAAAATAGCCTCAAGCTCCCACTACGGACAAAGCAGTGTGAATATAGCCGCTCCGGGAACGGATATAATCAGTACTTATTACACAGGCAATTCGTCATACGCGACAATGAGCGGAACCTCTATGGCCGCGCCGCTCGTATCAAGCGCGGCGGCTGTTGTGAAGGCTGTCAATCCGGATCTGACCGGCGCCCGGATACGGGAAATTCTTACAGACACGGTTTACACCGCGAGCGCGTACAGCAATAAGGTAAGCTCCGGCGGCAGACTGGATGCGTACGCTGCGGCGCAGGCCGCGTACGCGCTTTTGCCTGCGTCCGAATCTACTCCGACTCCCGAACCGACTCCGACTTCGATATTTGACGGGTATAATTATATCGAGTTTATTCCTGGCGCCGAAAGCAATACCGTACAGGCGGAGCTGATAATACCCGACAATACGCCTTTGGCTGAGGATATAACGGCGTACGCGGCGTTTAAAGAGGACGGGGTTCTTAAGGAAATACATAAGCTGCAAATAACGGACGGTCTGACCGCTGAGATTATCATACCGGAGGAGTATGCGTACCGCGGCGTTACCGTCTATGTATGGGATAAATATCAGCGCGCGTATATGGATCCTCAGACCTATACGCCGGAAGGTGATGACGATACGGCAGCATGAACGAAAAATATATGAAAGAGGCGATAAAGCAGGCGAAAAGGGCGGCGGCAATCGGAGAAGCTCCGATTGGCGCGGTTATAGTACGCCGCGGGGAGATAATCGCCCGAGGCTATAACAAGCGCGAAACAAAGCGCAGCGCGCTGATGCACGCGGAGATTATCGCGGTAAATAAGGCGTGCCGCCGTCTTGGAGGCTGGCGGCTGCCGGAATGTGACATGTACGTAACGCTTGAACCCTGTCCTATGTGCGCGGGCGCGATTATAAGCTCAAGAATGGACAATCTGTACTTCGGCGCGTACGATAAAAAATCCGGCTGCGCCGGTTCCGTAACGGATTTGTTTGAAAAGGGGAAATTTAATCATGACGTTAACGTACGGGGCGGAGTTCTGGAAAGAGAATGCGCGGAGCTGCTGACGGAATTTTTTCGCGGCCTGAGAAAACAAAAAAAACAAAAATGACCGCTATACCGACAGGTATAGCGGCGTTTTTTTGCGCTTATTTTTTTAACATTCTGTTTACGGCGGAAATAAGAGCGTAAATTGACGCGGTGTTAATATTCGCGTCCACACCGGCGCCCCAGCCGGACTTGTTTCCGTCCTTGATTTCAATATATGTTGCCGCTTTTGAATTTGAGGAGCGCGCCAGCGCGTGCTCGGTGTAATTGCATATTTCCAGTTCTCTGCCGAGGAAACGCCTCAGGCCGCCGCACAAAGCATCAAGAGGACCGTTGCCTCTGCCGGTTATAGAGGAAACCTTGCCGCCGTACTCAATGGTTGCGGAGAGGACGGTTTCACCCTCGTCCTCGCTTGAACGGTAAAAGCGCATTTGTATAGGCTCCGACACATTTACATATATATCCTTGAACGCCTGATGTATTTCATGATTGGTAAGTACCGTCTGTTTTTCGTCCGACATGTCGTTTATTATCGCGGCGAACTCGACAAGCATGGGTTTGGGCAGGGTGTAGCCGTATTTGTTTTCCATGATATAGCTGACGCCGCCCTTGCCGGACTGACTGTTTATAAGTATCGGCTCGTATTTTCTGCCTATATCCGTCGGGTCAATCGTCAGATACGGATTTGCCCACTTGTTATCGGAACTTTCCGCAAAGCGGTCAAAGCTCTTTTTAATCGCATCCTGATGCGAGCCGGAAAACGCCACATACGCCATATCGCCCGCGTACGGATGCCTTGGGTGTATCGGCAGACGGTTATAGCGCTCGTATACCTCAATAATCTCGTCGATATTGTCAATGTTAAGCTTAGGGTCAATACCCTGACAGAACATATTAAGCGCTACCGTTATAATATCGGTGTTGCCTGTTCTTTCGCCGTTTCCGAAGATGGTGCCTTCAACTCTGTCCGCGCCGGCAAGCAGCGCAAGCTCGCTTGAACCCACGCCCGTGCCGCGGTCGTTATGCGCGTGCACGCTTATTATAAGATTTTCGCGGTTGTTCAGATGCTTACACATATACTCAATCTGATCCGCGTACACGTTAGCCGTAGCCACCTCGATTGTAGACGGCAGATTGACGATTACCTTATTGTCGGGCGACGGCTCCAATATTTCCAGTACGGCGTTTGTGACCTCTGCCGCATAATCCATTTCCGTACAGGTAAAGCTTTCGGGAGAGTATTCGTAGCGGATATTTCCGTCAAGCCGACCCGCGACAAGACTTTTTACAAGCTTGGCGCCGTCAACGGCGAGCTGCTTGATTTCCTCCTTGTTTTTGCCGAACACAACGTCGCGCTGGAGTGTTGACGTTGAGTTATAGAGGTGGACTATCGCGTTTTTCGCGCCCCTTAAAGCCTCGATTGTTTTGATGATTATATGCTCTCTCGCCTGCGTAAGCGCTTGAATTGACACGTCCTCGGGAATGATGCTTTCGTCAATCAGGCGGCGGACAAACTCAAATTCGGTATGCGACGCGGCGGGAAAGCCTACCTCGATTTCCTTGAAGCCGAGCTTTACAAGAAATTTAAAAAACTCTATTTTTTCGTCCGTTGTCATGGGAGAGTAAAGCGCCTGATTACCGTCCCTAAGGTCCACGCTGCACCATATCGGCGCTTTTGTAATTTCCCTGTCCGGCCATTCGCGGTTTTCCAGCGGTACAGGGTGATACATCCTTTGATATTTCTGATAATTCATAATCATTCTCCTTCCTGCGTTATATAATGCCCCGTAAATAAAAAACCGAGCCACAATGTGACCCAGCATAATCTCAATACAAATGAACTAAACTGACGACCACATTGTCTTTTCAGCTTAGATGCAGGAGGTTATTTAATTTGGCGCAACAGCTCTTACTCATAATATTTTACCTCTTTTTTTGTACTATAAAATATTCTACAATAAAATTTACAATCTGTCAATATTTTTTTTAAAATTTCTTCTTTCTCCGCGGGCATACGCCGCGACGGCGCGGACGGTATCAGATTGCAATTTCCAAAGGCGTCATTGCCGTAATACTGTCCCATATAAATATTTTTACCTCGCCGTCGCCGTTAAACCCCGACGGAGCCGGAACAACGTTTTCGGCTCTTGAAATATCGACTGTTGTTACCGCAACGCTTATAAGCCTTCCGCTGTCGTCGTATGAGGCGAAAATTACCGCCGCCCCCTCCGCTTCTAGCGCCGACGTGAACTTAGCCGCGCCGGACTCCCTGTCATAGGTTATTTTGCCGGTCGGCGCCGTTACGTCGCTTTCGGCGGGCGTCACGTCAGAGTCGGCTGTCGGAGTTTCCGTCGGCGATACCGTCGGTGATACTGTCGGAGTTACCATCGGAGTTTCCGTCGGCGATACTGTCGGTGATACTGTCGGAGTTACCATCGGAGACGCCGAAGGCGTGGGCGTCGCAACAGAATTTACCGTGTAAACCTTTATGTTATCAATGTATGATACAGAGCCTGCGCTCCAGTCCATAATTTCCAAGCCCGTTACGGCGGAACAGCTTGTATCGCAGCAGTCTGCGTCCTTAACGGATATATATGTTTCCGTACCGCTCAAATCGGTTACCGTATATGAAACGCTGTTATTGATATAATCCGCCTCAACCGTTACATGCGCCCAGACCGACGAAGGCTTGACGCTGTCCGCCGCCGTACCGTTTACCGTAAAATTCTTACCGTTATAGCCAATCTGATAAAAGACGCCGGTTGTAACGTCCGTGCCGCTTGCCGCCGTTTCTCTTACGCCGCTGTCAACCACCATGTAATTTCGTCTTATGCTTGAAACAGCGGTAAAGTCCGCCGCGTCAAACTCAACGACTACACCGTTTTCCGCGCCGGTTACCTTATCGGAAAAATCAAGCTCGGCTCTTGCGACCCTGCCTATTTCATTGGCGTTCAGACTGCCGCCCGCCGTTACGGCAAGAATTTTGGAGGTGTTTTCATCCGTGCCGGCTTCAACGCTCAAGGAGGCTTTGCTGACAGTGAAATCCGACGCGTCCCCATCCTCAAAATCCCATGAGGCGACAAGCGTTTTTTCGGTGGCGGCGCTTTCTCCGTTTCCGTCGGCGTCCTTTGAAATATTTTCCGTTCTGACGCTTTCGACGCCGTTGTAAACTGTTTTAACATAAGCCGCGTACTTGCGCATATCGTTTTCGTCGTTCGAGGGGCTTACATAGTAGCTTATGTGCGGAGGCTGATTGTACGCGCTGTTCTGACCGACAACCTGCATACGGTAGCCGCAGTCGTGCATAAGAGTGTAAAGCTTTTCGGTTGTGGAGATTGTCGTGGTATAGATAAGTAGCGCGGTGGAGTCGCTGTTCCTTACAACAAGCTCTTCACGCCAGTCGCCCAACAAATCCGCCTGTAAGCACGCGTTGTTTTTCGTGTCGTTAATGGTTGAGCAGGTTTCCAATGTCATTATACGTCCCGTTTTACTGCCCGCGCCCGAATCTATGCCTATCCAGCACTCTTTTGTACCTGTTCCGTCCCAAAGCTCATCATATAAATCGCCGTCCCAAAAAATACGGGAATTTTGGGTTTTGCTCGTAAGCGAGCCGGAGGCGTCATAGCCTTGAAAGCCGTCCGCGTCCTTGTACGCCGTACCGACGCCCCAAATCTGATAATAACCGTTTCCGTTGAAGCTTGCCATAATACCGCGCCCGGTGTCGCCCGTATTGTCGACATGATACGCGATTGTACCGTCCTCGGGATAAACCACCGACATTCCGTACGGCTCGTGCTCATGCACAATAAAATACTCCATACCGTCGTGCGTGGGGTCATAATCGGCAAGGTGCAGCGCGTCGCCGTGACCGGTTTCAAGCGTCCACTCAACCGTGAAATCACCGTTATCGTCAAGTCCCAGACAAATTCCGCCCGAAAGCGCCTCGTCCTTTCCGTCGCCGTCGACGTCGCCCACAGCGGTGTTGTGGTTTCCCTGACCGGTTATCTCCTTATCGCTATTCGCGCCCGTGTAGGTCGCTGTGTTAAAGTCCGCAATCTGTACAAGCCTTTTGTCAACGAGATTAAACGCCGTAACGGTCGTTTTATCGTAGTAGCCTCTCCACGCGATAATCGACGGCGCAGAGCCGTCTAGATACGCCACCGTCGTAAGATAGCGGTGCGCGCGGTTCCACGTGTAGTCGGCGTTTCCTTTGCTGTCATAGCCCCATATGCCGCCGCTGCCGTCGTCCTCATATATCGGGTGAGGGTAGTAAATCGTATCGAGCGCCGCGCCCGTTTCGCCGTCAAAAACCGTGTAATACTCATCGCCCTCAATGACTCTGCCTTCGCTGTTTCGGTAGTCGGTTTCGTTTTGGGTTGTATTTTTTATTGCGGCAACGGACGACGCTTCCGAAACATACGCGCCATTGCCGTCCTTTGAGCCGGGAGCCGTTTTAAACGCTACTTCCCCATATCCGTCAAGGTCGAAGTCATAGGCGGCAATCTGCGTAAAATGCGCGCCGGCCGGAATGTTCACGCCCAAATCCATGCGCCATAAGCGTGTGCCGTCAAGCTTATACGCGTCAATAAAAACATTTCCGGAGGGACCGGAGTGCGCCGAACCGCTGTCAAACGAACCCGAGGGGTCCCATTTGAGAATAATCTCGTACTCGCCGTCGCCGTCCAGGTCCGCGCAGGACGCGTCGTTTGCCGAATATGTAAAGTCATAGTCCGTTCCGTCAAAGGTACAGCTGTATGTCGGCGGCTCAATGTCTATCGTAAGGCAGCTTGTACCCCATACGCTCACGCTTTTTCCTGCGGAAACGTCCTCGCTCTTTTTAACGACCGTATACGTATCGCTTTCACTGCCGGAGGTATCGGTGTAATTTGTACTGCTTGAAACCGTCGCGACATAAGTCTTTCCGCGGTACACGTCAAAAGAGGTATTGTAGTTTTCAGTACCCAAAAGTCTCCAGGATAGGTATACTCCGTCCGACACCTTGACGGCTACGGCGCCGCGGTCAAGATACTCCATCTGACGCGCGTCCGAGGCTGTTTCGCTGCCCGATGTGAACGCGGTGCGGGAATGTAAAGGTATTATTGCCGCTGACAGCGCGGCGGCTGTTATAAAAGCTGTAAGTTTTTTATTCATATTACGCAGAGCCTTTTCGAATTTGTTTAATTTTCAAAATATATATTATAATAGCATTTTCAAGAAAAAACCGCAATAAAAATTTTGTAAAAATTTGATGAATTTTATGAATACGGCGGCAAAGTGAAAAGAGCGGTAATCTATAAATATATTCGAGCTTATATTTAAATATAATTACCGAACGCTTACAAAAGCGTTTCGATTTACATAATTATGTTACGTAAAGATTACAATGAAGTTAATATCCGCTTTATCCGCACATTTATCCGCACATTGAGCTTCCTAAAATTCCCAAAAGCCTGTCCGTCATGAAAGTTATCCGCACTTTATGCTCAAAATGAGGATAACTTTATAAACAAAATCCGGTTTACATAAAACTGTTATCTCCAAATTTTACCGAATTATGTAAGGCTTTCATTTTTTTTGTGTAAATTCTTGACAAACCCTACGGGATTTTATAAACTATATATATATTTTACGGAAAGGAAGGAGACTGCAAAAATGAACAATGCGGATAAAACAATGGACAAAATCACAGCGTTGTGCAAGGGGCGGGGCTATATTTATCCCGGGAGCGAGATTTACGGCGGTCTTGCCAATACGTGGGATTATGGCCCGATTGGCGTTGAGTTTAAGAACAATGTGAAAAAAGCGTGGTGGAAAAAGTTTATACAGGAGTCGCCGTACAATGTCGGTATTGACTGCGCTATCCTTATGAACCCCGAAGCCTGGGTGGCGTCGGGTCATGTGGGCGGATTTTCCGACCCGCTGATGGACTGTAAGGAGTGCAAATCGCGTCACAGAGCGGACAAGCTTATCGAGGACTTCGCTCACGAGCGGGGAGAGGATATTACCGTCGACGGATGGTCTAAGGAAAAAATGCTGGAATATATCAGAGAAAACAATATCGTATGCCCCAAGTGCGGCAAGCGGAATTTTACCGATATACGCGAGTTTAACCTGATGT
>CAZWMB010000001.1:0-76264 GCA_964634635.1 uncultured Lachnospiraceae bacterium | reverse complement strand
CGTTTGAGGGGCGTGTGGTTTAACCGTGCCGGTTCAAGTCCGGTCCCTCGCACCACTTGCTTTTGTCCTTTACTTATATATATTCTAACATAACGGAGAATATTTATCAATCCTTTTTGAAAATGCTCCGGCATGGTTTTTTGTTAACGTTATATACTATGGTTAACTAAAACAAATATGATGCGGATTTGTGTAAAGGTAGCACTAACGACTCTGACTCGTTCTGTCCGGGTTCGAATCCTGGATCCGCAGCCAAAAGACGGGCTTTATGCCCGTTTTTTATTGCGCCGAAAAATCGCCGCGATTTTTACGGCGATTATTGAATTTTATTCCTCAAATACAGCTCTCGCAAAGTCCTCCGAATTAAATTCCCGCAAATCGTCAATTCCCTCTCCGACGCCGATGAATTTTACGGGGATATTCTGTTCCCCGGCTATGGAGATAACTATACCGCCCTTCGCGGTACCGTCAAGCTTGGTAAGCACAATACCGGTTATATCCGCCGCCTCGGAAAACAGCTTTGCCTGACTTACGGCGTTCTGTCCGGTAGAGGCGTCCAGTACAAGCAGGGTTTCGCGCGCGCTGTCAGGCAGCTCTCGGTCTATGACGCGGTTTATTTTCTCAAGCTCCGCCATAAGGTTTTTCTTATTGTGCAGTCTGCCCGCGGTATCGCATATAAGAATATCGGTCCCGCGCGCTTTTGCCGCGCTGCACGCGTCAAATACAACCGCCGCGGGGTCGCTGTTTTCCTGATGCTTTATAATATCGCAGCCGCTCCTGTCAGCCCATATGTCAAGCTGGTCAATCGCGGCGGCTCTGAATGTGTCTGCCGCGGCAAGCATTACCTTCTTGCCCATGTTCTTATAATGAGCCGCCATTTTGCCTATGCTTGTAGTCTTACCGACGCCGTTTACGCCGATTACCAGCACAACGGACGGTACGGTTGACAGGTTCATTGCCGTATCGGCCGAGCTTAATATACCGCTTATAATATCCCTCAGCTCCTCCTTGACAAGGTTCGCGTCGGTAATGTGCTTATGCTTTACTCTTCCGCGCAGCTCCTTTATTATATACTCCGTAGTTTCCACGCCTATGTCAGCCATAATCAGAGCCTCCTCCAGGCTGTCAAAAAGCTCCTCGTCCACCTGTACAAAGCCGCTGAATATATTATTTACCTGTCCCGCGAGATTTTCGCGCGTTTTTGTCAGTCCCTCTTTAAGCTTATCAAAAAATCCCATATGTCCGCTCCTTTATTATGATACCATATCCTCGTCCACGTCGTCTATATGCAGCGATAAAAGCTTGGACACACCCTTCTCCTGCATAGTGACGCCGTACAATATATTTGCCGCCTCCATTGTGCCGCGTCTGTGAGTGATAACGATAAACTGTGTCTGTTCAATATAATTTTTAAGATATGTCGCAAACCTCGACACATTTACATCGTCAAGCGCCGCGTCTATCTCGTCAAGTATACAGAACGGCGCGGGCTTTACCCTCAGTATTGCAAACAGCAGCGCAATGGCGATAAACGATTTTTCACCGCCGCTGTACAGATTGATATTCTGCCGTCCCTTACCCGGCAATTGCACCTCAATTTCTATGCCGCTTTCAAGCACATCCGAGGGGTCTGAAAGAATAAGCTCCGCCCTGCCGCCGCCGAACAATTCCTTAAATACTTCGCCGAAGCTCGTATTGATACTTTTGAAGCGCTTTTCAAAATGCTCCTCCATAAGCTCCTGCATCGAGGTAATAATTCCGCCAAGCTCCGTTCTGGATTTTTCGAGATCCTCTTTTTGTTCGGACAGAAAGCTGAAACGCTCCTCAACACTCTTGTATTCCTCAATGGCGTCCATATTTACGCTGCCAATCGACTTAATCTGCGACTTCAGCTCCGCAAGACGCTCAAACGCTGATTTTTCATTGTCAATGCCGGTTTTTACCTCGCACGCCGAGGAATAAGTAAGCTCATAATCCTCCCACAGACGGTTTGTTATTCTCTCTATCTCCGTATCAAGATTGGAACGCCTGTTTTCAAGTCTTGAAAGCTCCTGCTGAAGCGCGAGCAATCTGTCGGTTAAATCCTTGTTCGACTGCCGTATTGTCTGCATGGAGTTAAAAATATTGCCCTTTTTTCTTTCCGTTTCCTTAATATCCTTTTCAATTTCCTCCGCCTGCCGCTGCAAGCTATCGGACGCGGCGCGGCTTTCATTTATCCGAGTATACAAATTATCGTTTTCACGGAATATATTTTCCCTGTCATTTTCCTTGGACGCGATTTCATACTCAGAGCCGCTTATTTCCTGTTTTGTGTTCGCTATTGTATTCTGTATAATATCAATATCCTTTTTCAGAGCGGCAAGCGTCATTGTTTTATCCATGACGTTTTGCGCCTTTTCCTCACTCTCGCGGGTTATATCGTCAAGCTCTGCGGTAAGCAGTTCCACCCTTTCCCGCGCTGCCGCGGAGGTCTTTTCAAGCGTGCGTAAGCTTTGTAATAGCTCCGCCATCTCCTCGGAAGAATCGGACAGCCGCTTTTCTATCTGCTCAAGTTCCGACGCGAGCGACTGCTCGGTACCGTTTCCCGACTCGATTAAATGTTCAAGATGCTTTTTGGTATTTGTGAGACGAAGTATCTCGTCCTCATACTCTCTTACAAGCGGCAGATAAGATGAAAGCTGATTTTCCGTCATACGCATATCTCCGGCTACGCGTTCTTTATCCGCGTTTCTTTCGCGTATTTCGGAGGACAGCTTGTTTATTTCCGAACCAAGCGTTTTTATTTCCGCGGCGCGCGACAAAAAACCGCTTTGCTTATTTACACTTCCGCCCGACATTGAACCGCCGGCGTTTAAAATATCACCCTCTAAGGTAACCACCCTGAACCTGTAACCGAATTTTCTGCTCATGGCAATCGCGTTTTCAATATCGCTTGCAACCACGACCCTGCCTAACAGGTTTTTCATAATGCCGTCGTATCTTTTATCATATTTTACAAGCGAGCTTGCAATACCTATAAAGCCGTCAAAAGAACTTATCTCTCGTATATTTTCAAGCTCCCGTCCCCTAACGGAGCTTACAGGTAAAAAGGTCGCTCTGCCCGAGTTCGTACGTCTTAAATATTCAATCGCTGTTTTCGCGTCCTCTTCGTTTTCGACAACTATATTCTGCATAGCGCCGCCCAAAGCCATTTCAATCGCTGTTACATATTGCTTGTCCACATCGATAAGTCCGGACACGGTTCCATATATGGACAGCTTTTTCAGCTCGCCGGCTTTAAGCGCTGTCTTTACGCTTTTTGCGTAACCGGCATAGTCATTTTCCATACCCTCAAGAATTTTTTTCTTTGAGGTACGTGAATTAAACTCAACGCTTAAAGCGTTTATCTTATCCGTAAGCGCGTTGTATGAGTCGGTAAGCCGCGACAAATCGGCATTATATCTGTCAACCGCGGCTTTTACTTTATTAAGCTTATCTGTCTTTTCGGCAATTTCCCCCTCGCACTTCTCTATATTGTGTCTGGTATCGCTGACATCCTCGTGAAAGCTGTTCATTTCCGTTTCAATCGCGGAGCGTCGTTCTATAAAGCTGCCGCGCAGCTTCTCCATACCTTCTATACGCGCCTTTCGCGAGGATATTTCATTAAGGCCCTTTGCTGCGTTACCTCTAAGCTCCTCTATTTCTCTTTCAAGCACGGCTTTACGCTCGGTTATGACTTCCTTTTCACTGCTCGCCGTATCAAATTTCTTTAATATTTCATCGATCGTCTTTTGCTTTTGGGCAATTTCACGCTTATATTTTTCTATATTTTCACCGCGCTCCGTGTTCTTATTTCTTATATCCTCTATCTCGGCATCAATCCTGCACAGCATAGCGTTATTATTCTTTATAGTATTCTCATCAATCCGAATACTGTTTTTGTTCTCGACAGCCTTTTCGTTAGACTCCCTGAGAAGTAAGTTTTTATCGGCAAGCTCCTTGTCCATGGACTCGCTTTGAGCATACAACAAGGAAATCTTACGCTCCGTTTCGGATCCCGTTTCACGAAGCTCCGACAGCTCGTCCTCCACACCCTTGTACAGCTTATCAGCCTCCGCCTTATTCTTACGTTTTTTATCTATGGTTATAAGACTTAGATTTACGTCAAGCTCCTTGTATTCACTGTACAGACCGAGATATTTTCTCGCCTTTTCCGATTGCTTTTTAAGAGGCGCCCGCTGCGCCTCAAGCTCGGAGGTTATGTCGCCTATCCTGATAAGATTTTCCTCCACGCCTCTGAGCTTACGCTCAGTTTCCTCGCGGCGATACTTATATTTTGATATACCCGCCGCCTCCTCGAATATACTGCGGCGATCCTCCGCCTTTGTGGACAATATCTGAGCCACGTTTCCCTGACCGATTATTGAATAGCCGTCACGGCCAAGACCGGTATCCATAAACAGCTCGTGAATATCCTTTAGGCGGCAGTCAGCGTTATTTATGCGGTATATACTTTCTCCGCTGCGGAAAAGCCTCCTTGTAACAACTACTTCGTCAAATTCTATATCAAATATATGCTCCCTGTTGTCAAGCACAAGACTTACTTCGGCAAAATTAACCGGTCTGCGCGTTTCGGTACCTGAGAATATTACATCCTGCATATTCGCGCCTCTCAGAGATTTAGCGCTCATTTCACCGATTACCCAGCGTATCGCGTCGGAAATATTGCTCTTGCCGCTGCCGTTGGGACCTACAATAGCCGTTGAGCCGTCGTCAAAGTCAAGCACGGTTTTGTCCGCAAATGATTTAAAGCCCTGTATTTCAATTCGCTTTAACAGCAAGAACCCTCACCTCTCTTTTTTCTGAATTTTCATTGGGTTTGTATCAAGCTTTTTTATTTTTAAACATTTTCACGTCTGTTTCCCGCCGCCTTTGATACCTCGCCCGTTATACGTCTTTGAACGCGAAAAATACAGTCGAACGGGCGCCCCCCTGCGCGGAACAAATACAGGTATATTATATATTCTCATGATTACGCTCTTTCCTTACGCGCTCCAAAGCCTTCTGCGCCGCGTTCTGCTCTGCCTCTTTTTTGTTATGCCCCGAGCCGGTATTCTGCGGCACGCCGTCAAACATAACCTCAACAAGAAATTCCTTGTCGTGCTCAAGTCCGCTCTCCGAGATTGTCCTGTACGTAACCTTTCCCGTTGCTCCTCTTTGCATAGCCTCCTGAAGCATAGTCTTATAATCCGCGTATCCGTGTCCCGTTACAACGTCGTCTATCGAGTCTTTCATAAGTCCCAGAGTCCATTCGCGCGCCTTTTCAATACCTCCGTCAAGGTATATTGCCGCAAGCAGCGCCTCAAACGCATCCGAAACAATCGACGCCCTTTCACGTCCTCCTGTCATTTCCTCGCCCCTGCCGAGATATATAAGGGAGCTTAGAGATATTTTCTTTGAAACCTCATACAGCGACTGCTCGCATACAAGTGTGGCGCGGTACTTGGACAGCCATCCCTCCGCCGTGTTACTCATACGCTTGAAAATATAATCGCTTATTATAACGCTCAGAACCGAGTCGCCAAGGAATTCGAGCCGCTCGTTGCTTTCCGTTCTGTATTCATTGGCGTAGGAGCTGTGGGTAAGCGCCGTTTTCAGCAGCTTTACATTATTAAATTTATATCCTATTTTGCTTTCCGCGTTTTTCATTTCAAATCACAGCCTTTCCGTATTACATACAGATAAAATCCGTATGAGCCGCTGCAAGGAGCGCCGCGCGCGGCGCTCCTTGCAGCAATCCATATAATAATACATTAGAGGGCGCCGTTTACGGCATCCTCTGACGCAATGAATATTTACAAAAGTCAATCCCCGTACTTTTTAAGTAAAACGGTGGCGTTATGTCCTCCGAAGCCGAGTGAATTGGACATAGCGTACCTAACCTCCTGTTCTCTGCCTTCATTCGGAACAATATCCAAATCGCAGTCGGGATCAGGGTTTTCATAATTGATTGTCGGAGGAATGTAACTATTCTTTATAGCGAGAGCGCATACAATTGTTTCAACGCCTCCGGCAGCGCCCAAAAGATGTCCTGTCATTGATTTTGTAGAGCTAACGGCAAGCTCTTTGGCATATTCTCCGAACACGCTCTTTATGGCCTGCGTCTCAAAATGGTCGTTATACTTTGTGGAAGTACCGTGAGCGTTAATGTATGTTATATCCTCGGGCTGCGCGCCGGCGTCTTGTATGGCAAGAGCCATTGCCTTTGCTCCGCCCGCGCCGCCCGGTACAGGGCTTGTGATATGATACGCGTCGTCCGTAGCGCCGTATCCGGCAAGCTCGCAGTATATATGCGCGTCTCTTGCCTCGGCATGTTCAAGCTCCTCCAATACGACAAATCCCGCGCCTTCGCTTAGGACAAATCCGTCGCGCTCAGCGTCAAACGGTCTCGACGCGTGCAGCGGGTCGTCATTGCGTGTAGACATTGCCTTCATACTGCAAAATCCCGCGAACGCGAGAGCGTCTATGGCAGCCTCCGCGCCGCCCGCGATTATAACGTCGTTAGCGCCGTGCTGTATGTGACGCATGGCATCGCCGATAGCGTTTGTACCGGACGCGCAGGCTGTAACAATATTTTCATTTATACCTTTCGCGCCGAATTTTATCGCAATCTGAGCCGCGCCCATATTCGCTATCATCATCGGAATGAAAAACGGGCTTACCCGTCCCGGTCCGCGTTCCAAAAGCGTCTTATGCTGTTCCTCAAGAGTTTTTATACCGCCGATACCGGAGCCTGTGATCACTCCTACCTTCCACGGATCCTCCTTTTCCATGTTAAGACCCGAATCCTCCACCGCCTCGCTTGCGGCTACAAGCGCAAGCTGTGCGTAACGGTCCATCTTACGGGCGTCCTTCTTATCAATAAAATCCGTAGGCTCAAAGTCCTTAACCTCACCCGCAATCCGCGTTTTAAATTCGGACGCGTCAAACTGCGTTACCCTGTCTATGCCGCATTTCCCTGACCGTATACTTTGCCAAAAGGTATCTATATTATTTCCGATAGGCGTTACGGCGCCCATACCGGTTATAACGACTCTTCTCATTATGGTATGCCTCCTGTTTATTTTTTATATGTAAAATAAATATTGTGTTCTCAAAAAGTTTCACCCCCTGCACCAAATCGTGATTTGATGCAAGGGTTACTCCTCTATCTTACGCATGACTCTTGATATATTCCACAGCGTCGCCTACTGTGCTGATATTCTCAGCCTCCTCATCAGGGATTTCGATATCGAATTCCGTTTCCAAACCCATGATAAGCTCAACAACGTCCAAAGAGTCCGCGCCCAAATCATCAACAAATGATGCCTCAGGTGTCACGTCAGCCTCGTCAACGCTTAACTGGTCAACAATGACGCTCTTTACTCTCTCAAATTCCTCCATTATCCTTTGCACCCCCTTTCAGCAGTGTAAATATATGTTAATATATATTCCGTTAGAATATTATATTACATAACAAGTCCGCCGTCAACATTAATTACCTGACCCGTAACATATTTTGCCATGTCAGACGCTAAAAACGCAACAACGTCGGCAATATTTTCGGTTTCTCCGAATTTTCCGAGAGGAATAGCGTCAAGGTACTTTTTCTTAACCTCCTCCGACAGCACATCCGTCATTGCCGAGCGAATAAAGCCGGGCGCTACCGCGTTACATCGGACGCCGCGCTTGGCGAATTCCTTGGCGGTTGTTTTCGTAAGACCGATAAGTCCCGCCTTCGACGCAACATAGTTTGCCTGTCCGGGATTGCCCATAACTCCTACAATGGACGCGATATTCACAATAGAGCCGCTCCTCTGCTTCATCATCGGCTTCGCTACCGCCTTTATACAGTTAAACGCGCCCTTCAGGTTTATGTCCATTACAAGATCCCAGTCCTCCTCGGACATTCTTATCATAAGACCGTCTCTTGTAATACCGGCGTTATTTACAAATATGTCAATTTTGCCGAATTTCTCCATGGCAGTGTCAATCAGCCCGACCACGTCGGCGCTGTTCCTTACGTCGCCCTTAACAACTATTGAGTCGGCGCCCGCAGCCTTGATTTCTTCACAAGTTTCGTCGGCGCAGTCAGACGACGGAATGTCGTTTATAACTATATTCGCGCCGTACGAGGCGAGCTTTAAAGCTATTGACTTTCCAATTCCTCTTCCCGAGCCTGTAATTACAGCAACCTGTCCTTTTAACATCCGCATAAATCCCCTTTCCGAATATCAAGCGCCAAGACCCGCGAGAGTCTTTTCAAGCGACGCCATGTCCTCAACATTGTATATACTTACATCCTTTGTAACCTTTTTTATAAATCCGCCAAGAGCCTTACCCGGTCCGACTTCAACAAAGGCGTCCACGCCGTCCGCGAGCATTCTCCTGATTGTGTCCTCCCACAAAACCGAATTTGAAACCTGCTTTACAAGAAGCGGTTTTATATCATCCTTTGACGCAATATAATCCGCGGTTACATTTGTGATTACCGGTATCCGCATATCCTTTACCTCAACGCCCTCAAGCTCCTTTGCGAGCTTTTCTCCCGCGCCTTTAAGCAGCTCGCAGTGAAACGGCGCCGATACGGGCAGCGGCATTGCGCGTTTCGCGCCCATCTCCTTAGCAATCCCGCAACACTTCTCCACAGCCGCGGTCTCGCCGGAAACAACAATCTGTCCGGGGCAGTTAAAGTTCGCTCCCGTACATACTCCAACCTTTGACGCCTCCTTACAGCATTCCCTTACCTGCTCCGCTGTAAGCGCGATTATGGCGGCCATGGCTCCCTTGCCGACAGGAACCTCCTCCTGCATGTACTTGCCTCGTTTTTTAACAAGCCTTACGCCGTCCTTAAAATCCATTGAGCTGGAGGCTATGTGCGCCGTGTACTCGCCAAGACTGAGTCCCGCCACAACGTCCGGGCGTATTCCCTTTTCCTGAATTACACGCAACGCCGCAACGCTCATTGTTACAATTGCGGGCTGAGTATTTTCAGTAATCATGAGCGTTTCGCTGTCGCCGTTCCATATCATATCCTTTATGTCAAAGCCCAGCGCTTCGCTTGCTTCGTCAAACGTATTGTCAGCCGCAGGGAAATTCTCCGCAAGCTCTTTTCCCATTCCTACCGTTTGCGCGCCCTGTCCGGCGAATACAAATGCCAATTTACCCATAATTATCTCCTATCTAAGTTTTTTGTTTATTGCTTCAATAACACTTTCCATACCGTCAAAATAGCTCTTTATAATATCCGCGCACGGCTCTATTTTTCTGACCATGGCCGCAGACTGTCCCGCCATCAGCGAGCCTGTCCGCGTATCGCCCTGCTCAAACGCGCGTCTTAGTCCGCCGACGCCGAGCTGTTCAATTTCCTCGAATGACGCGCCTTCCTTTTCAAGTCTTTCATACTCGCGCGTAAGCTTATTTTTAAGCGCTCTTACAGGCGCGCCGGTCGAGCGTCCGGTAACGACCGCGTCGCGATCCTTCGCCTTTATAATCGCCTGCTTGTAGTTGTCATGCGCTATACATTCATCCGAGCATATAAATCTTGTTCCAACCTGTATTCCATCCGAGCCGAGCGCGAAAGCCGCCGCCGCGCCGCGGCTGTCCGCGATGCCTCCCGCCGCAACGACAGGTATTGAAACAGCGTCCGCGACCTGCGGTACAAGTACCATGGTCGTAAGCTCGCCTATATGTCCGCCCGCCTCTGTACCCTCGGCAATAACAGCGTCCGCGCCGGCTTTTTCCATTTTCACAGCCATAGCGACGCTGGCAATTACCGGCATTACCTTTATGCCCGCCTCCTTCAGCGCGGGTATGTATTTAGACGGATTACCCGCGCCGGTAGCAACAGCCGCCGGCTTTTCCTCAGCGATAACCCGCATAACATCCTCCGCAAACGGCGACATCATCATTACATTTACACCGAATGGCCTATCCGTCAGTGTCTTAGCCTTCCTTATCTGCTCTCTTACCGCCTCCGCGGGAGCGTTGCCCGCCGCGATAAGACCGATACCCCCGCCGTTTGACACCGCCGCCGCCAGTTCCGCGGTGGCAACCCATGCCATACCGCCCTGAATAATCGGATACTCAATTCCAAGTAATTCGCATAATCTTGTTTTCATTGCTTTTATCCCTCTCCATTAAAATTTTATTTTACCACTCCAACAGCGCCGCTCCCCATGTAAGTCCTCCTCCAAAGCCTACAAGCACAACCTTATCGCCCTTCCTTACTCTGCCTGCCTCCACAGCCTCGGCAAGCGCGACAGGTATGC
This sequence comes from uncultured Lachnospiraceae bacterium, assembly GCA_964634635.1. Taxonomy (GTDB): domain Bacteria; phylum Bacillota; class Clostridia; order UBA1381; family UBA1381; genus Hominilimicola. Next base: position 65,975 of record CAZWMB010000001.1, on the reverse strand, counting down.
ACGACGCCGAAGTGTTGCCGTATTTTTCGAGGGTCAGATACACCTTATCCTCGTTTACACCCATACGCTTCAGCGCGCTGTCAACAATTCTGTAATTTGCCTGGTGCGGTACGACAAGCGCTATATCGTCCCATGTTACGCCGGCCTTTTCAATCACCCGACGCGACGCGTCAGCCATAGCCTTTACGGCAAATTTCATAACGGCGGAGCCGGCCATCCATATAGTGTCCTTTCTTCCGCTTATTCTCTTTTCGGTTTCCCCCGCGTCGTCACGGTACGCGAGACTCGTTATAGCGCCGGCTCCGGTTCCATCCGCGCCGATGTCGGTTGAAATTATACCGGCCTCGTCGCTTGCCGAAACCAGCGCCGCGCCCGCCGCGTCGCCGAATAAAACGCAGGTCGCTCTGTCCTTGTAATCCACAGCCTTGCTGAGCGCGTCCGCGCAGACAACAAGAATATTTTTATATGTTCCGTTCTGAATAAACTGCTTCGCGATTGTAAGTCCGGTTACAAAGCCCGAGCATGCCGCGTTGTAATCAAACGCCGCGGCGTTAACCGCGCCCAGCTCAGCCTGCACGACGCACGCGCACGAGGGCGTAAAATAATCGGGAGTAACCGTGCCGACCATAATCAAATCTATGTCTTCAGCGGTAACGCCGGAGTTATTCATCGCCTCCAGCGCCGCCTTCGCCGCCATATCCGTCGTGTATTCGTCATCGGCGGCTATATGTCTTTCCTTTATGCCTGTACGTCTTGTTATCCACTCGTCGTTTGTGTCGACAATGCTTTCCATATAGGCGTTGTCGTATATCTTTTCCGGCACGTATCCGCCTATTCCGGTTATTTTCGCGTTAATCATCCGTTTTATCCTCCATACTGTTTATGTTCTTTTCAATTTCACTGATTACATTTGTTTCCACAAACTTTTTAGCCTGTAATATAGCGGAAAATACCGCCTTACTGTCAGATGAGCCATGCCCCTTTATGACGGGACTCCTTGTACCGAGGAGCGGCGCTCCGCCGTATTCGCGGTAATCCATTGAATGACGGAAGCTATTCAGACCTCTCATAACAAACAGCGCGCCGAGCTTTGTAAATATATTTCTGGTGAATATTGCCTTTACCTTATCCGATACGACATGTCCCATACCCTCGACGGTTTTCAGTACGACATTTCCGACAAATCCGTCGCAGGTCATAACGTCCGCATTACCCTCCATAACATCGCGGCCCTCGATATTACCTATAAAATTCAGAGGCGCGTTCTTCAGCATTGGATAGGTTTCCTTCGTAAGCCCGTCGCCCTTACCCTCCTCCTCGCCGTTGGATATAAGCCCGACAGCGGGATTTTCCGTACCTAAAACGTTTTTCATATATATACTGCCCATAACGGCAAACTGTACAAGATTTTCGGGTTTACAGTTTGTATTCGCGCCGGCGTCTATAAGCATCTTCGGTCCCCTTGCCGACGGCAGAAGAGTCGCGAGCGCGGGACGCAGCACGCCCTTAACACGTCCGACTATAAGTAACCCCGACGCTAACAGCGCGCCGGTGTTTCCCATGGATAACATAGCGTCGCCGCAGCCGTTCTTCAGCATATTGGCGGCTACAACAACCGACGCGTTCTTTTTGCCGCGTACCGCCTTTACAGGCTCCTCATGATTTGAAATAACCTCGCCGGCGTTTACAATACTTATTTTATCCGCCGGATAATCATAAGCCGCAAGCTCGCGCCGGATTACATCCTCCCGTCCGACAAGAGCTATTTCGATTTCAAGCTCCGCCGCGGCTCTCGCCGCCGCCTTTACAGGCGCGTGCGGCGCGTTGTCGCCGCCCATTGCGTCCACAATAATTTTCATATAAGCCTCCGATTGTCCGTCAGCCGCAGTCAGCGGCGAACAGACTGAATTTTCCTCTGAAAACCTCGTGCATGTTAGCTTTTATGACCACACGCACAATACATCCATTTTCCCTCACTCTGATTACGTCAGATTTTGCAACAAGACTTTCTCCCGCGTGAGCCTCGTGCGTGTACTTCACATTGGCGACTTTTACAAGCGCCGCCTTTGCGTTTATTACACTTATAGCGAGGTTTTCCGCAAACGCGTAAATATACTGTCCCTTTACTATATTTGTTCCTTCAAACGCCATTGACATGTCCGTTTTCAGTACAGATATTCCATCTTGAAACAAATTGAGATCAAGTACCTCGCCCGCGGCGTCCGTACTGTTTCTGATTTCCTGAGCCGCGGATTTGACACGCTCACGATATTCGGCTATGCCAAGCTCCGCTCTGTCAAAACGTATGGTTGAAACACTCACATGACATACCTCGGCAAGTTCTTCGTCCTTTAAGAACGGGTTCTGCTCTATCTTTTTAAGCAAAAACTCCTGCCGCTGCTTTTTCAGCGCTGTCCTCGTCATTTACGAGCGCTCCTTTCCGTTTCTATTGTTTTGTCAATTATTATTAGTATCTGGTACTAAATCAACAACCGATAAAATTATATACTATTGTTTATTCCATTGCAATATTTTATTTAAAAATATTGCAAACCTTGTTAAATATGTTCAAAAATCAAGCGCTGTTTATGGTAACTTTTACTCTCAATACACAAAATATGGTGTATGACAGTCAATTTATAACCAACTATCAACACCATATTGTATCTTATTTCATCTTTATTCGTCTTTATTTGTCTTTATTCGTCTTTTGCTCCTTTTCGCGCAATCCGGACTTATAATCGTTTATAGCCGACTGTATTGCCTCCTCCGCGAGTACCGAACAGTGTATTTTCTCGGGCGGCAGTCCGTCAAGCGCCTCCATTACCGCTTTATTGGTTAGCTCCAAAGCCTCCTCAACCGTCTTTCCTTTTACCATTTCCGTTGCCATCGAGCTGGTCGCTATGGCGGCTCCGCAGCCGAAGGTTTTGAACTTAACGTCCTGAATAACGTCGTTCTCTATCCTCATATACATCTTCATTATATCGCCGCACTTCGCGTTTCCTACCTGCCCTATGGCGTTCGCGTTCTCTATCTCCCCGACATTTCTCGGATTTGCAAAATGCTCCATTACCTTTTCACTGTACATTATTTTACACTCCTTTCAACGCCCTCGTATAAAGGCGACATATCTCTAAGCCTTTGAATTATAGGCGGCAAAACGTCCAGCACATAATCGACGTCCTCCTCCGTTGTATCCTCGCTGATGCTGAGCCGCAGCGAGCCGTGCGCAACCTCGCTCGGCAAGCCTATCGCGAGCAGTACGTGCGACGGGTCGAGCGAGCCTGACGCGCAGGCGCTGCCGCTTGACGCCTCCACGCCCTTCATGTCAAGCATCATAAGAATTGACTCGCCCTCTACATACTGAAACGAAAAATTCACGTTGTTACACAGACGCTTTTCTCCGGACGCGCCGTTAAGGCGGCAGTACGGTATTCTTTCCCGTATTCCGTCAATAAGCTTATCACGCAGCTTTGTCATTTTCGCAATATTACCGTCAAGCTCCCGCACGGCTGTCTCAAGCGCCTTTACCATACCTGCTATTCCGGCTGTATTTTCCGTGGCGGCGCGCTTGCCTCTCTCCTGTCCTCCGCCGTGAATAAGGCTGTCTATCCTCACTCCGTTCCTTATATACAGCGCGCCCACACCCTTCGGTCCGTGAAATTTGTGCGCCGACAGTGAAAGCATATCCACCCCAAGCTCCTGTACATTTATCGGCATATGCCCTATTGCCTGTACGGCGTCGGTATGAAACACAACCCCATGCCTTTTGGTTATTTCGGCAATTTCCTTTATAGGCTCTACGGTACCTATTTCATTGTTCGCCGTCATGATTGAAACAAGTATCGTCCTGTCTGTTATACTTTTTTCCAATAATTCGGGACTTACAAAGCCATATTCGTCAACGTCAAGGTATGTCACTTCAAAGCCATGCTTTTCAAGATATTCACATGTATTAAGAATTGCGTGATGCTCAATTTTTGAGGTTATAATGTGATTGCCCTTATTACGGTTAGCCATGGCGACGCCCTTTATCGCCCAGTTGTCCGACTCGCAGCCCGAGCCTGTAAAATATATTTCATTCGCCTTTGCCGCGCCCAAAAGCTTCGCCATATTCTCCCGCATTTTATACAGCGCCTGCTCCGCGTCCCTGCCGGTTCTGTAAAACTTTGAGGAGGCGTTACCGAACGTGTCTGCGTAAAACGGCAGCATCGTGTCAATTACTTCCTTTTTGACGCGGGTAGTTGCGCTGTTATCCATATAAACCGATTTCATTATATCAACTCCCATGTATTTATTTGAACGTATGAATAACTGTTCCGATATATTTTACCTCTTATCTCTCACTTTGTCAATAGATTTTATGGATTTTGCTTATATACCGTCTGTTTGAGAAATAATTGGAAATAATTCTGTACTTTTACGTTTTAATGCTGTATAATTAGGTTCGGGGTGATAGAATGATTACCGGTGTAATTGCCGAATACAATATTTTTCATAACGGTCATAAGTACCAGCTTGATGAAATAAAAAAACGCTCGGACGCGGTTGTCGCGGTAATAAGCGGTTCATTTGTACAGCGCGGCGACGTGGCCGTATGCGATAAATGGGCAAGAGCGAGGATCGCTCTTTTAAACGGCGCGGATCTGGTGCTGGAGCTGCCCGTGTGCTATGCGCTTAATGCCGCTCCCGGCTTCGCGGAAGGCGGAGTGGGTATTCTTGACTCGCTCGGAGTCGTCGACAGTATATGCTTTGGCAGCGAGTGCGGAGATATTGACAGAATATCCGCCGCGGCTTTACTGCTTGAAAACGAAACGAAGGAAATATCCGATAAGATAAAAAAGTATTCGGCGAAGGGCATGAGCTATCCGTCGGCTGTGACAAAAGCGTACGGCGGCGTTATACCTGAGGATATTTTGTCGGAACCGAATAATATACTCGCGCTTGAATATGTCCGCGCCATTTACAGGCGCGGCAGCGAAATAACGCCGTTCACCGTAAAAAGACAGGGCGCCGAGCATGACGCGGTAACAGCGCGCGGTAACACGGCGAGCGCGTCCGCTCTGCGTTCGGGAATAAAAAACGGAGACGATATTTCAGCGTACATTCCCTACCCCATATCGGAACTTGGCGATAACTTCCCGTTCGACGCCTCCTCTCTTGACATAGCCTTACTGTCGCGCCTGAGGACAATGTCCGCCGGCGAACTTAAAAATATAAACGAGGTTTCCGAGGGAATTGAAAACAGAATAATAGCATGCGCCAGGGATGCACGCAGTATGGACGAGCTTACGGCGCTTGTCAAAAACAAGCGATACACCGAAAGTAAAATCCGGCGTATACTGTTCGGCGCGCTCATTGGATTTACAAAAGATATTTATACACGCGAGCCGCAGTATATACGAGTACTCGGTATGAACAAAACCGGTACGGACATTCTGAGGCGGGCTAAAAAAACATGCGCTATTCCGATTATAACTAAAACCGCCGATTTCAGGGATATAAGCCCGCAGTTCGCTCTCGACCTGCGCGCTACCGACGTCGCTATGCTGTGCGCCCCGGCGGATACGCGCGGCGGAAAGGATTTTACCACGCCGCCTGTCAGAGTAAAAGCGCTTACTTTTTAAAAAATAAATGCTTTTGCCGTGGGCGAACCTTATTTTACTATTGAAAAAATACTCATAATTTGGTAAAATAAAACTTAAGGAGATGAAAAAGGATGCGTACAGTAAAACTACATTGGCTTGAAAACCGCGCGAAGGGCGGATATGTAACCTTCGGAGTTCCGTGGAAAAAAGGACAGATACAATATGAGGACGGAAGAATTATGACAGGCATAGCTCCCGAACCGGATACGGCGATGGATATGCGTCCGATAGCGTTTTGGGAGGACGGCAGCGTTAAATGGACGTCGCACACCGCCAAGGTCGGAGAGGACGGGCTGACGCTGACAAACGGCGTATTCGCGGCCTTCGAGGGAATAACGACGGAGGAAACGGACAGCGAGATAACGGTTGACAACGGCTTGTTCAAGGCGGTATTCCCTAAGTCGGGAACGGTTCTTATGAAAACTCCGTACGCGGACGCGTCGCTCAGGGCGGTAAAGGAAACGCGCGGCTTCGAGGGAGACTGTGAGGTAACGAGGTCGGTTCCGTATATAGGTACGGCGGACGAGGTATGCGTTGAGGAAAGCGGAAATGTAAAGACCGTTATAAAGGCGTCCGGCGCGCATAAAAACGCTGACGGAGGCGAGTTTTTAAGATTTATTGTCCGCTTCGCAGTTTATTTTGACGAGCCGTCCGTGAAAATTACACATACCTTTCTGTATGACGGCGACGAAAGCGTTGATTTTATAAAGGGCGTCGGAGTGGAGCTTACCCGTAAAATGGAGGGCGAACAGTACAACCGCCATATAAAAATAACAGGCGACTGCGGAGTGATGCACGAGGAGGTACAGATACTGAACCTGTGGCGTCCAAGACTGGGGCCGTCAATAGGAAATCAGCCGATACATGAAAAACAGATGTCCGGAGAGATAATAAATCTGGACGGCATTGTAGATTTACGCAACGGAGAACAGGTGACGGACGAGCAGATAGACAATGTAACAAAATGGGACTGTTATCGTTTGCGGCAGACAAGCCCGGACAGCTTTACGGTCATGAAGCGTACCGCTCCCGAGGAATGTTCTTTTATAAAGGCGAACTGGGGCAGACGCTCAAAGGGTCTTATGTACATAGGCGACGAAAAAAACGGTATTGCGGTATGCGTGCGCGACTTCTGGCAGAAGTACCCCACGTCGCTGTACGCGCGCGGACTAAGCACGGACGAGGCGTCTCTTACGGCGTGGATTGTTCCGCCCGACGCTCCGGCGCAGGACATGCGCCATTATGACAACGTACCGCATGACCAGACCTATTATGAGGGCTTCCCGGAAATAGGCGCGAGCGCGTACGGAATAGCCAACACAAATGAAATGACGCTGTACATGTTTGACAGCGTCCCTGCGGACAGCGAGCTTATGAATAAGGCGGAGCGCGTACAGAAACCGCCCGTGCTGCTCTCATCGCCGGAGTATTACCACGAGGTAAAGGCGCTTGGCGAATGGAGCCTGCCCGTGAGGGATACGCCGCTCAGGACGTGGCTTGAGGACGAGATGGACAAGGCGTTTGACTTCTACAAAAATGAAATAGAACAGCGTCACTGGTACGGACTGTGGGATTACGGCGACGTTATGCATACCTATGACGCTCAGCGTCATTGCTGGCGTTACGATATGGGAGGCTACGCGTGGCAGAACACCGAGCTTGTGCCGACTCTATGGCTGTGGTATGCGTTTCTGCGTACAGGACGCGAGGACATATTCACAGTCGCCGAGGCGATGAGCCGTCACGCGGCTGATGTTGACACCTATCATTTTGGGGAATTAAAGGGTCTTGGCAGCCGTCATAACGTGGTGCATTGGGGAGATTCGTGCAAAGAGCCGCGTGTGGCTATGGCGGGACATCACAGGGCGCTGTATTATCTTACAGGCGGTGATTTACGCATAGGCGACGTCCTGGACGACGTGCGCGACGCGGATTTTTCGACTCTCGCTATGGACCCCCTCAGGTATTTTTATAAAAAAGAGGAAAGCAGGCTGCCGACGCACGCGCGCAGCGGTCCGGACTGGTCCACCTACTGCTCAAACTGGTATACGGCGTGGGAGCGCTATGGCGACGTAAGATACCGCGATAAGATAAAAACGGGTATAGAGGATTTGAAAAAAGCGCCGCTGAGGCTTATATCCGGTTCAAATTTTGAGTATGACCCCGCGACCGGTCATCTTGGATATATAGGCGAAAACGCCGCCGGCGGCTCGCATCTGGCGGTATGCATGGGAGGACCTCAGACATGGATGGAGCTTGCGGACTGCCTTGGAGATGAGGAGTTCCGTGAAATGCTTGCCGAGTACGGAAAATTCTATTTTCTCTCCCCCGAGGAAAAGCGCAGGGCGGCGAAAAATCTTATAGACGGCGAGGGATTTGAGTATCCGTATATGGCGGCGGCGCTGTGCGCGTGGACGGCGCGTGAAACGGACGACAGGGATCTGGCGCGTAAGGTGTGGCAGGTGCTTATATACTCGCTTTCCGGCAGGGAGAAAAAGGATAATTTTGACCTGACGGAAATTAAGGATTATTTCAACGCTCCGGCGCTGAGGGAGGCTTTTTGGATAAGCACGAATTTTGCCGCTCAGTGGTGCCTGAACGTTATTTGCGCTCTGGAATTTACAGGAGACTTTATGGAGGCTGCCGCCGATGACTACGAGTTTGAGGATTGGGTAAAATAACCGTAAATAAGTAAAAAATAACAAATTTCATATATTAAAATTGGTAGAAATAGCCAAAAAAACTTTTTAACCGAAAAAGACCGTAAAAAGCTTTGACAATAACGGAATAAGATGATATAATATTACCAAAACTAAATAATTCTATGAAAGAAGGAATATTAATGAAAAAATTTATTTCATGTCTATTGGCAGCGTCAATGCTCGTTATGTCAACGGCTGCGCTTGCCGCGGCGCCGTCGGATTACGACGGTCAGAGCTATGCCGGCCTTGGCTATACGTCGGACGACCCGGACGGTCAGTTTAATCTCGCGGTAATTGCCAACGGAGATGTAAACATCTATGGCGACACGATGTATATACAGGGCAGCGTTTACTCCAACGGCACAATTTATGCCGGAAACGGTCAGGGCAATAAGGTTGACGGTCTGTTCATTTCAGGTACCGAAAATACTGTATTCGGCAGCGACGATAACAATGATGAGTGGACACAATACAGAACAGCGGAGGGCTTTGTGCATGTAAATGATTACGGTAATACAGACGGCATCAATTATTACAGCACGCAGATTGAGCACGAGGGCGCGATTCTTGATAAGAACACAAGCTTTGAATGTTCTTACGAGCCGTTTGAAATTCCGACAATCTCAAACGACATAGGAGACGCGGAGTTTAATGTTTACGGCTATGACGGTAGCGGATGGGGCGACGCCAACACAACGGCGAGAACCATTTCGGAAAACACAAAAATCGGCGCTTTGAAAATGAACGGTTCATACGGTCCGGCGCTTACCGTTGATACGACAAACGGTCCGGTAAATATTGTTATTGATGAAATCACATCAGATTCTCAAAATATCAATATTAAGGTTGTCGGTGACAATGACGCGAATATTTACATCGGCAGCTTACCCGCGAATATTCCGGTAATTATCAATTATGATAATACGGTATGGCCTATGGAAATTAGCGGCAGTGTGGAAAAAACACATCTTTATCTTGGCTCTGACACGGTTATCAGCGCGTCAAAAATAGCTGTAGCCGATATGAAGGTAACCGCTGACTCGCTTGAAATCAGCGGAGCTACGACTTTTACCGGAAATATTGAATCCAACGCAAGTTCGTTTACCATAACCGGCGGTCAGACGGAGGTTACAGGTATCGTATGCGTGCCGAATGCTGATTCGGAAGTAGTTGACTCAGGTACTCTTTACGGTCAGTTGCATACAAATACGCTGACAATAAACGGCGCGGGCAGAATTCTATGGAAAGCGGATACGGCTGTTGCCAAGGCGGAGGTTGAGGAAACTCCGGAGCCGACTGAAGAGCCGACGCCCGCTCCTGTCCCCGAGGATGACGAGATAGACCTCTACGGTCTTGGATATGCTTATATATTCGGTTATGAGCCTAAAATATCCTACGAGCCGGTAACGGATGAGGACGGCAACTATGTTGGCGGACAGCTTATCGCCGAGGTCGAGATGGCTCCCAATGACGCTGTAACAAGAGAACAGGTCGCGGCGATGATTATGAGAATGATTGACCAGAATTATGACTCAATGGATGCTGTATATCCCGTAACTGACAATATCTCGGCTCACGAGGGTACATGGTATGAGAGAGGTCTTGCGTATCTTGCAAGCAAGGGCGCGTTTGACGGAATTGACTCTGTTGAAATCGGTCCTGTAACAAGAGGCGAGGTTGCCAAGCTTGTTGTATTCGGTCTGAACCTGAAGAATACAGGCGACGTTGACTTCACGGATATTTCGGGTCATCAGTATGAGGACTATATCAAGATTATGTGCGCGTATGGTTATATGCAGGGTATGGGTGACGGTCAGTTCATGCCGGATAAGATTATGACAAGAGCTGAATACTGTTCGATGTTCAATCAGATTATCGGCAGAGATCAAATGGGCCTGACGGCTCAGGACGGCGCCGAGGTAACTCCGGAGCTTTACTCAATCGTTGATCTTAACGACGGCGCATGGTACGTTGATGTTATGATGAAGGCTACATCAGCTTATGACAGCAACGGTCTGATAGACACCGAAACAAGACTCAGCAACATCAGAAACGTACTTGATAACTATGACGCTCAGAAGTGGTTCTAAATAATAATTAAAAAATGAACGCGGAATTCCGCGGGCAAAGAGAGAAATTTCTTAGGAGATTTCTCTCTTTTTGTATACCGTTGCATCTCATGCGGCGGCGGCGCGTATTTGTATTGCAATTTAAGCTATAGGAAAAAATCCCAAATAAAATATCCCCTCAAGAGCGCGTTTTGCGGCAATGTGAGGGGATACATAATATTTTGCACAATATCATCTCACCATTTCATCCTGATGACCGGTCGCCTTATGCGACTTAATAACGCTTTCAATTTCCTCGATGCTGCTCGCGGACATATCTCCGATAACAGTATTCTTGACAGCCGACAGCGCGTTGCCGATTTCTATCGCTCTTTGGGGAGAACCATGCTTTATAAGACCGTACAGCACGCCCGCTAGGTACGCGTCGCCTGAGCCTATTCTGTCAATAACCTCGATATTGTTGTACGGCTCCTCCTCGTAGAAAGCGCCCTCCACATACATTTTTGAATTGAAATTATGATGCGTTGGACTTACGACGTCGCGCCGCGTCGTCGCTATGAGCGAGCATCCGTAGTCGTTTGCGTAGCCCTTTATAATTTCCTCAAGAGTACCGGTTCTCCGCAACATTCTGCGCGAGGTTTCCTCCGACACGAACAGGAGGTCAACATATGGGAATATTGTTTCGACAGCCTTTTTAGCATCCTCCTCGTTCCACAGAGCGGCGCGATAATTTACGTCAAAGGATATGTACGCGCCTGCCGCCTTGAATTTTTTTATCATCTCAATCGTAGTGTCCCTGAGCGACGGAGCAAGCGCCATAGTGATGCTGGACACATGAAAAATTTTTGCCTTGCCATAGATGTCGTCCGGCAGGTCGGAAAGCGACAGCGAGCAAAAGCTGGAGTTTGCCCTGTCATAAATAACAGAGGACTTTCTCGGATACGCGCCGCTCTCATAATAGTAAATACCAAGACGCTTTGAGGGGGAATGATCGTAGATTATGTAGTCGTCGGAAACATTGCCGTAGCGGATTTTGTTACGGATAAAATGTCCCATTTTATTTTCGGGGAGCTTGGTTATAATAGCCGAACGTATACCGAGCATTGCGGCTCCGGACACGACGTTCAACTCGCTGCCTCCGGCATTTTTGTCGAAGGTTTCGCTCTGTGAAATTTTTTCTTTGTCCGGAGGCGAGAGGCGCAGCATAACCTCGCCAAGACCTATAAGGTCAAAATCGGTGTTTTCCTTAAACTTCATCATTATCATCCTTTCATATGTTTGTGTATTTTATATATATTTATTATATAATATTTTTGTAAATTCGTCAATGTTTTCTTAACAGCAACCCACGGCTGACTCAATAAGGTTATACTTGTAATTAATAACGGTATGTGATATAATGCAATCAAAGCGTTATCCTATTATAAAGACGGCGTATGAAATGGCGGCCGATGAAAAATCAGATTTACTTACTGATGAAGTACAAGGCATGAAAAACGGCATTAGTACATTAAGAGGAGTACATATTAAATATGGAAAGTAATAAAGCGGATAATATCTATTATCATCTTATGTGTGAGAGAAAAGAAATCTACCATATTTTAATGGTTGTGGCGGGATTCTTCGGGGCATATACCTTTTTGCTCCGAGGCAATGTGTTTTGTAATGCTCAGACGGGTAATGTAGTGTTGATGGGAATGGCGCTTGGAGCGGGAAAATGGAGAGAGGCATTGTATTATCTGATACCTATTTCCGCTTATATGCTTGGGGCTTTCGTATCGGAGCTGCTTCCAAATCCGGTTAAACATCATCTGCCTGTCCGCTGGGATACGTTACTGATTGCGATAGAGATGCTGGCAGCGCTGGCTTTGGGCTTTGTCCCTTTGTCGGCGCCGGTGCAGATTGCTCAGGTTACAATCAATTTTGTTGCTTCTATGCAATACAATACTTTTCGTCAGGCAGAAGGCGTACCGGAGGCGACAACCTTCGCCACAAATCATATCAGGCAGATTGGAGTAGGCTTGGCAAAAGAGATTACGCATTTTCGTCTGTCAGATAAAACGCACCGAAAAAGCCTGCGCGAACACTTTACTATGTTGATATTTTTCCTTGCGGGAGCGTTCGTAGGAACAATATTGTGTAATTTATCGGATGAAAAAGCTATTTGGGCAACGCTGTTTCCTCTTGGTGTGATACTTGGTATCTTTCTCTATGCGGATTTTGTCAGCGAAAGAACTTTGAAGGAAAGAAAGCCGGCGGGACATTAAGAAAAATACGCATATCCGTATTATCACAATAGATTATATTCCCGTTCGGACTGTCCTGCGCGCATTTATTTTGCCGCGGCGGCATAGCTGCGGTCTATCGTTATATAACATTCGCAGCTGTCGTACTTGCCGGCTATACAGCCGCAAATCCAATGCTTCAGCTCCGTTTCCGACATCTCCATATCCGAGGGCATAAAGCAGTCAAAAATTACTCTTTTACGGTTTTCACACTCGCCAATACGCAGGTCATGTACTGTTATACGACTGTCAAGCCGCGCAAGCTTTTTCTCTATCCACTCGCGCATTTCAGCCGCCGCGCCGCTGTTCGATACAGGGTCGAGGTGTACAAGCATCTGCAGCCCCTCCTCCGACATTATGTCACGCTCTATTCTATCTATAACCTCGTGACTTTTAACAGAGTCCTGCTCCGCCGGCATTTCAACATGCACGCTCGCTATCTGGTGTCCCGGTCCATAATCATGAACCATGAGGTCATGCGTGCCGACTACCCCGGAATAGCTCATTATTTTACGACGTATACGTTCCACCATTTCCGGATCGGGAGCCTTGCCGAGCATCGGGTCCAGCGTTTCTCGCACGAGCGAAAAGCCGCTTACAAGTATGAATACCGCTACTGCCGCCGCCATGCAGCCGTCAAGCTCCACTTCCGTAAAATGCGATACAAGAGCCGACGCAAGCACCGCCGACGTGGTTATAACGTCGTTGCGGCTGTCGGCAGCCGACGCAATAAGTGTTTTTGACTCTATCGCTCCGCCGATTTTTCTGTAAAAGAACATAAGCCACAGCTTTGCCAGTATTGAAACGGCGAGTATTATTATAAGCGCAGCCGAAGGAATGACAGACTTCGGTCTTAATATCCTCTCCACGCCGGTTTTTAAAAGCTCCACCCCTATCGCCATTATCAGTACCGCAACCATAAGTCCGGCTAAGTATTCATACCTTCCGTGACCGTACGGGTGTTCCTTGTCCGCCGGTCGCTCTGACAGCTTAAAACCTATAAGACTTATTACACCGGAGGAAACATCCGACAAATTATTAACAGCATCCGCGACAATAGCCACAGATGATGAGAGAAGTCCGACCGCCATTTTCCCCGCGAACAGCAGTACATTTATGATTATTCCCACCGCGCCGGACAGCTTTCCGTACGCCGCGCGCACAACGGTATTTTTAACATCGTTATAATTTTTCACCAAATGCTTTATTAAAAATTTTGTCAAGGCAGTCGCCTCCATTCAAAATAGTTTTTACATATTTTATCATATTATATTCGCAGAAGCAATGAATTTCTCAAACAATATTTTTTAACTATAAGTAACTTATGTTATAAAAGACAAAAAATCGGCATATCCTTTAAGATATGCCGAAAATTTTTAATATTTACGGCTCATTATCATATAACAAATCCAGTATATTGCGCATAATCCGCATACGGTGTAGGCTATAATCTGCCCCGCAAAATACTGCTCCGTGATGTACAATACAACTGTCGCAATACCCGCGAGCATAATATATATGCCAAAAGTCAGACTTCGCGCCCGCGTCCATATCATCACATTCCGTTCATCCTTTTCCGCGATTTCACGCTGTTTCATTTTATCCTCATTGCTTAATATCCTTACATACTGTATAATTCGCGCAATACCGCATATGCCAAATGCCGCGCCGAAATACGAAATAATTTCATTATCAAGCTTTCCCGTAAATCGCAGCAGTACAAGCGCCGCGCCTATAACGATATATCCTATCGCATAGCATAATCTTTTCTTTAGCTTTTTTCTGTAATCCATTTTACTCATCCTCCTCAAATACAAACAAATCCTCGATTGTCACGCCGAAATATTTGGCGAGTTTATGCGCAAGCTGCAATGACGCGTTGTATTTCCCATTTTCCAGAGATATAATTGTTTGCCGCGTCACTCCGACTGCCTTTGCCAAATTATCCTGTGTAACCTTACAACCTTTTCTGTAATCTTTTACTCTAACCAACAAGTAAAATCACCTCCGCGATATTTAATCGCCTCTCGAATTAAATGTACAGCATGCTTTACATTTTTATTATAGCATATATTAAAAAAATGTCAAGTATTTTTTACATTCGCAACGGGGGCCCTCACGTATGATTGATTTGACAAAGCGGTATTTTCGGAGTATAATAAAAGAAACGACTGTTTTAAGGAGGTCTGCCGGCTATGGATATGTGCAGCTCATGCCAGTACAATCAGCAGGTTGTTAACAGAATAAAAAACGAATTGCCCTGCGATGAAACCACGCAAAGTCTGGCGGAAATGTTCAAAATTTTCGGAGATAACACAAGAATACGAATTTTATGGACGCTGTTTGACAAAGAGCTTTGCGTCTATGATATTGCCGAACGGCTTAATATGAGCCAGTCGGCGATAAGCCACCAGCTGCGCATACTTAAACAGGCAAGACTTATCAAGGTACGCCGCGACGGCAAAAACGCCTTCTATTCAATTGACGATGACCATGTAAAAAAGATTATAGAGCAAATGCTGATACATGTTGAGGAGCAGTAAACGCTGAAGGGGAGATTTCCATACGGGAAATCTCCCCTTCAGACTGTCGACAAATCATTCTTCAAAATCACTGCCCGGACTGTCCTCGCCCTCATCACATTCCCTGACAAGCTCCATGCGGTTTATGGACACCTCGTAGGCGGTCTTTGTTATGACCTCCTCCTCGGACAGGCGTTTTTGATATGTTCTTGACTGTATACGTCCCCATATCTTTACGTTATCGCCTACACTCAGCGATTTGGCAAACCTCGCGTTTCTGCCCCACGCTATAATGGGAATGTAATCCGACTTGTTATAGCTCCTGTTCACCGCGAGCAGTATATCTGTTATCTCCCGTCCGAACGGCGTTGTACGGTACACCGGCGGCTTGCAAGCCGCCGGTGTACCGTACAACGCCGTTCGGACGGGAGATAACAGATATACTGCTCGCGGTGAACAGGAGCTATAACAAGTCGGATTACATTCCCATTATAGCGTGGGGCAGAAACGCGAGGTTTGCCAAATCGCTGAGTGTAGGCGATAACGTAAAGATATGGGGACGTATACAGTCAAGAACATATCAAAAACGCCTGTCCGAGGAGGAGGTCATAACAAAGACCGCCTACGAGGTGTCCATAAACCGCATGGAGCTTGTCAGGGAATGTGATGAGGGCGAGGACAGTCCGGGCAGTGATTTTGAAGAATGATTTGTCGACAGTCTGAAGGGGAGATTTCCCGTATGGAAATCTCCCCTTCAGCGTTTACTGCTCCTCAACATGTATCAGCATTTGCTCTATAATCTTTTTTACATGGTCATCGTCAATTGAATAGAAGGCGTTTTTGCCGTCGCGGCGTACCTTGATAAGTCTTGCCTGTTTAAGTATGCGCAGCTGGTGGCTTATCGCCGACTGGCTCATATTAAGCCGTTCGGCAATATCATAGACGCAAAGCTCTTTGTCAAACAGCGTCCATAAAATTCGTATTCTTGTGTTATCTCCGAAAATTTTGAACATTTCCGCCAGACTTTGCGTGGTTTCATCGCAGGGCAATTCGTTTTTTATTCTGTTAACAACCTGCTGATTGTACTGGCATGAGCTGCACATATCCATAGCCGGCAGACCTCCTTAAAACAGTCGTTTCTTTTATTATACTCCGAAAATACCGCTTTGTCAAATCAATCATACGTGAGGGCCCCCGTTGCGAATGTAAAAAATACTTGACATTTTTTTAATATATGCTATAATAAAAATGTAAAGCATGCTGTACATTTAATTCGAGAGGCGATTAAATATCGCGGAGGTGATTTTACTTGTTGGTTAGAGTAAAAGATTACAGAAAAGGTTGTAAGGTTACACAGGATAATTTGGCAAAGGCAGTCGGAGTGACGCGGCAAACAATTATATCTCTGGAAAATGGGAAATACAACGCGTCATTGCAGCTTGCGCATAAACTCGCCAAATATTTCGGCGTGACAATCGAGGATTTGTTTGTATTTGAGGAGGATGAGTAAAATGGATTACAGAAAAAAGCTAAAGAAAAGATTATGCTATGCGATAGGATATATCGTTATAGGCGCGGCGCTTGTACTGCTGCGATTTACGGGAAAGCTTGATAATGAAATTATTTCGTATTTCGGCGCGGCATTTGGCATATGCGGTATTGCGCGAATTATACAGTATGTAAGGATATTAAGCAATGAGGATAAAATGAAACAGCGTGAAATCGCGGAAAAGGATGAACGGAATGTGATGATATGGACGCGGGCGCGAAGTCTGACTTTTGGCATATATATTATGCTCGCGGGTATTGCGACAGTTGTATTGTACATCACGGAGCAGTATTTTGCGGGGCAGATTATAGCCTACACCGTATGCGGATTATGCGCAATATACTGGATTTGTTATATGATAATGAGCCGTAAATATTAAAAATTTTCGGCATATCTTAAAGGATATGCCGATTTTTTGTCTTTTATAACATAAGTTACTTATAGTTAAAAAATATTGTTTGAGAAATTCATTGCTTCTGCGAATATAATATGATAAAATATGTAAAAACTATTTTGAATGGAGGCGACTGCCTTGACAAAATTTTTAATAAAGCATTTGGTGAAAAATTATAACGATGTTAAAAATACCGTTGTGCGCGCGGCGTACGGAAAGCTGTCCGGCGCGGTGGGAATAATCATAAATGTACTGCTGTTCGCGGGGAAAATGGCGGTCGGACTTCTCTCATCATCTGTGGCTATTGTCGCGGATGCTGTTAATAATTTGTCGGATGTTTCCTCCGGTGTAATAAGTCTTATAGGTTTTAAGCTGTCAGAGCGACCGGCGGACAAGGAACACCCGTACGGTCACGGAAGGTATGAATACTTAGCCGGACTTATGGTTGCGGTACTGATAATGGCGATAGGGGTGGAGCTTTTAAAAACCGGCGTGGAGAGGATATTAAGACCGAAGTCTGTCATTCCTTCGGCTGCGCTTATAATAATACTCGCCGTTTCAATACTGGCAAAGCTGTGGCTTATGTTCTTTTACAGAAAAATCGGCGGAGCGATAGAGTCAAAAACACTTATTGCGTCGGCTGCCGACAGCCGCAACGACGTTATAACCACGTCGGCGGTGCTTGCGTCGGCTCTTGTATCGCATTTTACGGAAGTGGAGCTTGACGGCTGCATGGCGGCGGCAGTAGCGGTATTCATACTTGTAAGCGGCTTTTCGCTCGTGCGAGAAACGCTGGACCCGATGCTCGGCAAGGCTCCCGATCCGGAAATGGTGGAACGTATACGTCGTAAAATAATGAGCTATTCCGGGGTAGTCGGCACGCATGACCTCATGGTTCATGATTATGGACCGGGACACCAGATAGCGAGCGTGCATGTTGAAATGCCGGCGGAGCAGGACTCTGTTAAAAGTCACGAGGTTATAGATAGAATAGAGCGTGACATAATGTCGGAGGAGGGGCTGCAGATGCTTGTACACCTCGACCCTGTATCGAACAGCGGCGCGGCGGCTGAAATGCGCGAGTGGATAGAGAAAAAGCTTGCGCGGCTTGACAGTCGTATAACAGTACATGACCTGCGTATTGGCGAGTGTGAAAACCGTAAAAGAGTAATTTTTGACTGCTTTATGCCCTCGGATATGGAGATGTCGGAAACGGAGCTGAAGCATTGGATTTGCGGCTGTATAGCCGGCAAGTACGACAGCTGCGAATGTTATATAACGATAGACCGCAGCTATGCCGCCGCGGCAAAATAAATGCGCGCAGGACAGTCCGAACGGGAATATAATCTATTGTGATAATACGGATATGCGTATTTTTCTTAATGTCCCGCCGGCTTTCTTTCCTTCAAAGTTCTTTCGCTGACAAAATCCGCATAGAGAAAGATACCAAGTATCACACCAAGAGGAAACAGCGTTGCCCAAATAGCTTTTTCATCCGATAAATTACACAATATTGTTCCTACGAACGCTCCCGCAAGGAAAAATATCAACATAGTAAAGTGTTCGCGCAGGCTTTTTCGGTGCGTTTTATCTGACAGACGAAAATGCGTAATCTCTTTTGCCAAGCCTACTCCAATCTGCCTGATATGATTTGTGGCGAAGGTTGTCGCCTCCGGTACGCCTTCTGCCTGACGAAAAGTATTGTATTGCATAGAAGCAACAAAATTGATTGTAACCTGAGCAATCTGCACCGGCGCCGACAAAGGGACAAAGCCCAAAGCCAGCGCTGCCAGCATCTCTATCGCAATCAGTAACGTATCCCAGCGGACAGGCAGATGATGTTTAACCGGATTTGGAAGCAGCTCCGATACGAAAGCCCCAAGCATATAAGCGGAAATAGGTATCAGATAATACAATGCCTCTCTCCATTTTCCCGCTCCAAGCGCCATTCCCATCAACACTACATTACCCGTCTGAGCATTACAAAACACATTGCCTCGGAGCAAAAAGGTATATGCCCCGAAGAATCCCGCCACAACCATTAAAATATGGTAGATTTCTTTTCTCTCACACATAAGATGATAATAGATATTATCCGCTTTATTACTTTCCATATTTAATATGTACTCCTCTTAATGTACTAATGCCGTTTTTCATGCCTTGTACTTCATCAGTAAGTAAATCTGATTTTTCATCGGCCGCCATTTCATACGCCGTCTTTATAATAGGATAACGCTTTGATTGCATTATATCACATACCGTTATTAATTACAAGTATAACCTTATTGAGTCAGCCGTGGGTTGCTGTTAAGAAAACATTGACGAATTTACAAAAATATTATATAATAAATATATATAAAATACACAAACATATGAAAGGATGATAATGATGAAGTTTAAGGAAAACACCGATTTTGACCTTATAGGTCTTGGCGAGGTTATGCTGCGCCTCTCGCCTCCGGACAAAGAAAAAATTTCACAGAGCGAAACCTTCGACAAAAATGCCGGAGGCAGCGAGTTGAACGTCGTGTCCGGAGCCGCAATGCTCGGTATACGTTCGGCTATTATAACCAAGCTCCCCGAAAATAAAATGGGACATTTTATCCGTAACAAAATCCGCTACGGCAATGTTTCCGACGACTACATAATCTACGATCATTCCCCCTCAAAGCGTCTTGGTATTTACTATTATGAGAGCGGCGCGTATCCGAGAAAGTCCTCTGTTATTTATGACAGGGCAAACTCCAGCTTTTGCTCGCTGTCGCTTTCCGACCTGCCGGACGACATCTATGGCAAGGCAAAAATTTTTCATGTGTCCAGCATCACTATGGCGCTTGCTCCGTCGCTCAGGGACACTACGATTGAGATGATAAAAAAATTCAAGGCGGCAGGCGCGTACATATCCTTTGACGTAAATTATCGCGCCGCTCTGTGGAACGAGGAGGATGCTAAAAAGGCTGTCGAAACAATATTCCCATATGTTGACCTCCTGTTCGTGTCGGAGGAAACCTCGCGCAGAATGTTGCGGAGAACCGGTACTCTTGAGGAAATTATAAAGGGCTACGCAAACGACTACGGATGCTCGCTCATAGCGACGACGCGGCGCGACGTCGTAAGTCCAACGCATCATAATTTCAATTCAAAAATGTATGTGGAGGGCGCTTTCTACGAGGAGGAGCCGTACAACAATATCGAGGTTATTGACAGAATAGGCTCAGGCGACGCGTACCTAGCGGGCGTGCTGTACGGTCTTATAAAGCATGGTTCTCCCCAAAGAGCGATAGAAATCGGCAACGCGCTGTCGGCTGTCAAGAATACTGTTATCGGAGATATGTCCGCGAGCAGCATCGAGGAAATTGAAAGCGTTATTAAGTCGCATAAGGCGACCGGTCATCAGGATGAAATGGTGAGATGATATTGTGCAAAATATTATGTATCCCCTCACATTGCCGCAAAACGCGCTCTTGAGGGGATATTTTATTTGGGATTTTTTCCTATAGCTTAAATTGCAATACAAATACGCGCCGCCGCCGCATGAGATGCAACGGTATACAAAAAGAGAGAAATCTCCTAAGAAATTTCTCTCTTTGCCCGCGGAATTCCGCGTTCATTTTTTAATTATTATTTAGAACCACTTCTGAGCGTCATAGTTATCAAGTACGTTTCTGATGTTGCTGAGTCTTGTTTCGGTGTCTATCAGACCGTTGCTGTCATAAGCTGATGTAGCCTTCATCATAACATCAACGTACCATGCGCCGTCGTTAAGATCAACGATTGAGTAAAGCTCCGGAGTTACCTCGGCGCCGTCCTGAGCCGTCAGGCCCATTTGATCTCTGCCGATAATCTGATTGAACATCGAACAGTATTCAGCTCTTGTCATAATCTTATCCGGCATGAACTGACCGTCACCCATACCCTGCATATAACCATACGCGCACATAATCTTGATATAGTCCTCATACTGATGACCCGAAATATCCGTGAAGTCAACGTCGCCTGTATTCTTCAGGTTCAGACCGAATACAACAAGCTTGGCAACCTCGCCTCTTGTTACAGGACCGATTTCAACAGAGTCAATTCCGTCAAACGCGCCCTTGCTTGCAAGATACGCAAGACCTCTCTCATACCATGTACCCTCGTGAGCCGAGATATTGTCAGTTACGGGATATACAGCATCCATTGAGTCATAATTCTGGTCAATCATTCTCATAATCATCGCCGCGACCTGTTCTCTTGTTACAGCGTCATTGGGAGCCATCTCGACCTCGGCGATAAGCTGTCCGCCAACATAGTTGCCGTCCTCATCCGTTACCGGCTCGTAGGATATTTTAGGCTCATAACCGAATATATAAGCATATCCAAGACCGTAGAGGTCTATCTCGTCATCCTCGGGGACAGGAGCGGGCGTCGGCTCTTCAGTCGGCTCCGGAGTTTCCTCAACCTCCGCCTTGGCAACAGCCGTATCCGCTTTCCATAGAATTCTGCCCGCGCCGTTTATTGTCAGCGTATTTGTATGCAACTGACCGTAAAGAGTACCTGAGTCAACTACTTCCGAATCAGCATTCGGCACGCATACGATACCTGTAACCTCCGTCTGACCGCCGGTTATGGTAAACGAACTTGCGTTGGATTCAATATTTCCGGTAAAAGTCGTAGCTCCGCTGATTTCAAGCGAGTCAGCGGTTACCTTCATATCGGCTACAGCTATTTTTGACGCGCTGATAACCGTGTCAGAGCCAAGATAAAGATGTGTTTTTTCCACACTGCCGCTAATTTCCATAGGCCATACCGTATTATCATAATTGATAATTACCGGAATATTCGCGGGTAAGCTGCCGATGTAAATATTCGCGTCATTGTCACCGACAACCTTAATATTGATATTTTGAGAATCTGATGTGATTTCATCAATAACAATATTTACCGGACCGTTTGTCGTATCAACGGTAAGCGCCGGACCGTATGAACCGTTCATTTTCAAAGCGCCGATTTTTGTGTTTTCCGAAATGGTTCTCGCCGTTGTGTTGGCGTCGCCCCATCCGCTACCGTCATAGCCGTAAACATTAAACTCCGCGTCTCCTATGTCGTTTGAGATTGTCGGAATTTCAAACGGCTCGTAAGAACATTCAAAGCTTGTGTTCTTATCAAGAATCGCGCCCTCGTGCTCAATCTGCGTGCTGTAATAATTGATGCCGTCTGTATTACCGTAATCATTTACATGCACAAAGCCCTCCGCTGTTCTGTATTGTGTCCACTCATCATTGTTATCGTCGCTGCCGAATACAGTATTTTCGGTACCTGAAATGAACAGACCGTCAACCTTATTGCCCTGACCGTTTCCGGCATAAATTGTGCCGTTGGAGTAAACGCTGCCCTGTATATACATCGTGTCGCCATAGATGTTTACATCTCCGTTGGCAATTACCGCGAGATTAAACTGACCGTCCGGGTCGTCCGACGTATAGCCAAGGCCGGCATAGCTCTGACCGTCGTAATCCGACGGCGCCGCGGCAAGCGCAGCCGTTGACATAACGAGCATTGACGCTGCCAATAGACATGAAATAAATTTTTTCATTAATATTCCTTCTTTCATAGAATTATTTAGTTTTGGTAATATTATATCATCTTATTCCGTTATTGTCAAAGCTTTTTACGGTCTTTTTCGGTTAAAAAGTTTTTTTGGCTATTTCTACCAATTTTAATATATGAAATTTGTTATTTTTTACTTATTTACGGTTATTTTACCCAATCCTCAAACTCGTAGTCATCGGCGGCAGCCTCCATAAAGTCTCCTGTAAATTCCAGAGCGCAAATAACGTTCAGGCACCACTGAGCGGCAAAATTCGTGCTTATCCAAAAAGCCTCCCTCAGCGCCGGAGCGTTGAAATAATCCTTAATTTCCGTCAGGTCAAAATTATCCTTTTTCTCCCTGCCGGAAAGCGAGTATATAAGCACCTGCCACACCTTACGCGCCAGATCCCTGTCGTCCGTTTCACGCGCCGTCCACGCGCACAGCGCCGCCGCCATATACGGATACTCAAATCCCTCGCCGTCTATAAGATTTTTCGCCGCCCTGCGCTTTTCCTCGGGGGAGAGAAAATAGAATTTTCCGTACTCGGCAAGCATTTCACGGAACTCCTCATCTCCAAGGCAGTCCGCAAGCTCCATCCATGTCTGAGGTCCTCCCATGCATACCGCCAGATGCGAGCCGCCGGCGGCGTTTTCGCCTATATATCCAAGATGACCGGTCGCGGGGTCATACTCAAAATTTGAACCGGATATAAGCCTCAGCGGCGCTTTTTTCAAATCCTCTATACCCGTTTTTATCTTATCGCGGTATCTTACGTCGCCATAGCGCTCCCACGCCGTATACCAGTTTGAGCAGTAGGTGGACCAGTCCGGACCGCTGCGCGCGTGCGTCGGCAGCCTGCTTTCCTCTTTTTTATAAAAATACCTGAGGGGGTCCATAGCGAGAGTCGAAAAATCCGCGTCGCGCACGTCGTCCAGGACGTCGCCTATGCGTAAATCACCGCCTGTAAGATAATACAGCGCCCTGTGATGTCCCGCCATAGCCACACGCGGCTCTTTGCACGAATCTCCCCAATGCACCACGTTATGACGGCTGCCAAGACCCTTTAATTCCCCAAAATGATAGGTGTCAACATCAGCCGCGTGACGGCTCATCGCCTCGGCGACTGTGAATATGTCCTCGCGTCCTGTACGCAGAAACGCATACCACAGCCATAGAGTCGGCACAAGCTCGGTGTTCTGCCACGCGTAGCCTCCCATATCGTAACGCCAGCAATGACGCTGAGCGTCATAGGTATGCATAACGTCGCCGTAATCCCACAGTCCGTACCAGTGACGCTGTTCTATTTCATTTTTGTAGAAGTCAAACGCCTTGTCCATCTCGTCCTCAAGCCACGTCCTGAGCGGCGTATCCCTCACGGGCAGGCTCCATTCGCCAAGCGCCTTTACCTCGTGGTAATACTCCGGCGATGAGAGCAGCACGGGCGGTTTCTGTACGCGCTCCGCCTTATTCATAAGCTCGCTGTCCGCAGGGACGCTGTCAAACATGTACAGCGTCATTTCATTTGTGTTGGCTATTCCGTACGCGCTCGCGCCTATTTCCGGGAAGCCCTCATAATAGGTCTGGTCATGCGGTACGTTGTCATAATGGCGCATGTCCTGCGCCGGAGCGTCGGGCGGAACAATCCACGCCGTAAGAGACGCCTCGTCCGTGCTTAGTCCGCGCGCGTACAGCGACGTGGGGTACTTCTGCCAGAAGTCGCGCACGCATACCGCAATACCGTTTTTTTCGTCGCCTATGTACATAAGACCCTTTGAGCGTCTGCCCCAGTTCGCCTTTATAAAAGAACATTCCTCGGGAGCGGTACGCTTCATGACCGTAAAGCTGTCCGGGCTTGTCTGCCGCAAACGATAACAGTCCCATTTTGTTACATTGTCTATCTGCTCGTCCGTCACCTGTTCTCCGTTGCGTAAATCTACAATGCCGTCCAGATTTATTATCTCTCCGGACATCTGTTTTTCATGTATCGGCTGATTTCCTATTGACGGCCCCAGTCTTGGACGCCACAGGTTCAGTATCTGTACCTCCTCGTGCATCACTCCGCAGTCGCCTGTTATTTTTATATGGCGGTTGTACTGTTCGCCCTCCATTTTACGGGTAAGCTCCACTCCGACGCCCTTTATAAAATCAACGCTTTCGTCGCCGTCATACAGAAAGGTATGTGTAATTTTCACGGACGGCTCGTCAAAATAAACTGCGAAGCGGACAATAAATCTTAAAAACTCGCCTCCGTCAGCGTTTTTATGCGCGCCGGACGCCTTTATAACGGTCTTTACATTTCCGCTTTCCTCAACGCATACCTCGTCCGCCGTACCTATATACGGAACCGACCTCGTTACCTCACAGTCTCCCTCGAAGCCGCGCGTTTCCTTTACCGCCCTGAGCGACGCGTCCGCGTACGGAGTTTTCATAAGAACCGTTCCCGACTTAGGGAATACCGCCTTGAACAAGCCGTTGTCAACCGTTATCTCGCTGTCCGTTTCCTCCGTCGTTATTCCCTCGAAGGCCGCGAATACGCCGTTTGTCAGCGTCAGCCCGTCCTCTCCGACCTTGGCGGTGTGCGACGTCCATTTAACGCTGCCGTCCTCCCAAAACGCTATCGGACGCATATCCATCGCCGTATCCGGTTCGGGAGCTATGCCTGTCATAATTCTTCCGTCCTCATATTGTATCTGTCCTTTTTTCCACGGAACTCCGAAGGTTACATATCCGCCCTTCGCGCGGTTTTCAAGCCAATGTAGTTTTACTGTACGCATCCTTTTTCATCTCCTTAAGTTTTATTTTACCAAATTATGAGTATTTTTTCAATAGTAAAATAAGGTTCGCCCACGGCAAAAGCATTTATTTTTTAAAAAGTAAGCGCTTTTACTCTGACAGGCGGCGTGGTAAAATCCTTTCCGCCGCGCGTATCCGCCGGGGCGCACAGCATAGC
Organism: uncultured Lachnospiraceae bacterium; assembly: GCA_964634635.1. GTDB lineage: Bacteria > Bacillota > Clostridia > UBA1381 > UBA1381 > Hominilimicola. The sequence goes on along the minus strand of CAZWMB010000001.1, from coordinate 40,284 downwards.
GACGTCGGTAGCGCGCAGGTCGAGAGCGAACTGCGGGCTTATATCCCTGAAATCGGCGGTTTTAGTTATAATCGGAATAGCGCATGTTTTTTTAGCCCGCCTCAGAATGTCCGTACCGGTTTTGTTCATACCGAGTACTCGTATATACTGCGGCTCGCGTGTATAAATATCTTTTGTAAATCCAATGAGCGCGCCGAACAGTATACGCCGGATTTTACTTTCGGTGTATCGCTTGTTTTTGACAAGCGCCGTAAGCTCGTCCATACTGCGTGCATCCCTGGCGCATGCTATTATTCTGTTTTCAATTCCCTCGGAAACCTCGTTTATATTTTTAAGTTCGCCGGCGGACATTGTCCTCAGGCGCGACAGTAAGGCTATGTCAAGAGAGGAGGCGTCGAACGGGAAGTTATCGCCAAGTTCCGATATGGGGTAGGGAATGTACGCTGAAATATCGTCTCCGTTTTTTATTCCCGAACGCAGAGCGGACGCGCTCGCCGTGTTACCGCGCGCTGTTACCGCGTCATGCTCGGCGCCCTGTCTTTTTACGGTGAACGGCGTTATTTCGCTGCCGCGCCTGTAAATGGCGCGGACATATTCAAGCGCGAGTATATTATTCGGTTCCGACAAAATATCCTCAGGTATAACGCCGCCGTACGCTTTTGTCACAGCCGACGGATAGCTCATGCCCTTCGCCGAATACTTTTTTATCTTATCGGATATTTCCTTCGTTTCGTTTTCAAGCAGTAAAGCCGCGGCGGATATTCTGTCAATATCTCCGCACTCGCTGCCAAAGCATATACTGTCGACGACTCCGAGCGAGTCAAGAATACCCACTCCGCCTTCCGCGAAGCCGGGAGCGGCATTAAGCGCATAGCACACGGGCAGCTCCAGCACCAGATCCGCGCCGTTTAAAAGAGCGATCCTCGCTCTTGCCCATTTATCGCATACGGCCACGTCGCCGCGCTGTACAAATGAACCGCTTATTACCGCGACAACCGCGTCCGAGCGTTTTTTTATTTCATCAAGCTGGTACTTATGACCGTTATGAAAAATATTGTATTCGGCAATTACACCGGTAATCATTCTATCACCCCGAACCTAATTATACAGCATTAAAACGTAAAAGTACAGAATTATTTCCAATTATTTCTCAAACAGACGGTATATAAGCAAAATCCATAAAATCTATTGACAAAGTGAGAGATAAGAGGTAAAATATATCGGAACAGTTATTCATACGTTCAAATAAATACATGGGAGTTGATATAATGAAATCGGTTTATATGGATAACAGCGCAACTACCCGCGTCAAAAAGGAAGTAATTGACACGATGCTGCCGTTTTACGCAGACACGTTCGGTAACGCCTCCTCAAAGTTTTACAGAACCGGCAGGGACGCGGAGCAGGCGCTGTATAAAATGCGGGAGAATATGGCGAAGCTTTTGGGCGCGGCAAAGGCGAATGAAATATATTTTACAGGCTCGGGCTGCGAGTCGGACAACTGGGCGATAAAGGGCGTCGCCATGGCTAACCGTAATAAGGGCAATCACATTATAACCTCAAAAATTGAGCATCACGCAATTCTTAATACATGTGAATATCTTGAAAAGCATGGCTTTGAAGTGACATACCTTGACGTTGACGAATATGGCTTTGTAAGTCCCGAATTATTGGAAAAAAGTATAACAGACAGGACGATACTTGTTTCAATCATGACGGCGAACAATGAAATAGGTACCGTAGAGCCTATAAAGGAAATTGCCGAAATAACCAAAAGGCATGGGGTTGTGTTTCATACCGACGCCGTACAGGCAATAGGGCATATGCCGATAAATGTACAGGAGCTTGGGGTGGATATGCTTTCACTGTCGGCGCACAAATTTCACGGACCGAAGGGTGTGGGCGCGCTGTATATAAGGAACGGAGTGAGGATAGACAGCCTTATTCACGGCGGAGGACAGGAGAGAGGCAAGCGCGCCGCCACGGAAAATACAGCCGGAATAGCAGGTATGGTAAAGGCGCTTGAGACAGCCGTGCGGGAGCTTGACGGTAATATTGCGAAAATGACAAAGCTGCGTGATAAGCTTATTGACGGAATACGGGAAAGAATACCGTACTGCCGCCTTAACGGCGCGTCCGGAGAAAAGCGTCTGTGTAACAACGTGAATTTTTCGTTTCAGTATGTAGAGGGCGAGTCAATTCTTATGATGCTTGACATGAAGGGCGTGGAGGCGTCAAGCGGCAGCGCCTGCGCGTCAGGCTCGCTCGACCCGTCGCACGTACTGCTCGCGATAGGCTTGCCGAGCGAGGTTGCGCACGGCTCGCTGCGGCTCAGCATCAGCGAGGATACAACGGAGGAGGACGTCGATTATGTGCTGGACGTTTTGCCGCCTATAATTCAAAGGCTTAGAGATATGTCGCCTTTATACGAGGGCGTTGAAAGGAGTGTAAAATAATGTACAGTGAAAAGGTAATGGAGCATTTTGCAAATCCGAGAAATGTCGGGGAGATAGAGAACGCGAACGCCATAGGGCAGGTAGGAAACGCGAAGTGCGGCGATATAATGAAGATGTATATGAGGATAGAGAACGACGTTATTCAGGACGTTAAGTTCAAAACCTTCGGCTGCGGAGCCGCCATAGCGACCAGCTCGATGGCAACGGAAATGGTAAAAGGAAAGACGGTTGAGGAGGCTTTGGAGCTAACCAATAAAGCGGTAATGGAGGCGCTTGACGGACTGCCGCCCGAGAAAATACACTGTTCGGTACTCGCGGAGGAGGCAATACAGTCGGCTATAAACGATTATAAGTCCGGATTGCGCGAAAAGGAGCAAAAGACGAATAAAGACAAATAAAGACGAATAAAGATGAAATAAGATACAATATGGTGTTGATAGTTGGTTATAAATTGACTGTCATACACCATATTTTGTGTATTGAGAGTAAAAGTTACCATAAACAGCGCTTGATTTTTGAACATATTTAACAAGGTTTGCAATATTTTTAAATAAAATATTGCAATGGAATAAACAATAGTATATAATTTTATCGGTTGTTGATTTAGTACCAGATACTAATAATAATTGACAAAACAATAGAAACGGAAAGGAGCGCTCGTAAATGACGAGGACAGCGCTGAAAAAGCAGCGGCAGGAGTTTTTGCTTAAAAAGATAGAGCAGAACCCGTTCTTAAAGGACGAAGAACTTGCCGAGGTATGTCATGTGAGTGTTTCAACCATACGTTTTGACAGAGCGGAGCTTGGCATAGCCGAATATCGTGAGCGTGTCAAATCCGCGGCTCAGGAAATCAGAAACAGTACGGACGCCGCGGGCGAGGTACTTGATCTCAATTTGTTTCAAGATGGAATATCTGTACTGAAAACGGACATGTCAATGGCGTTTGAAGGAACAAATATAGTAAAGGGACAGTATATTTACGCGTTTGCGGAAAACCTCGCTATAAGTGTAATAAACGCAAAGGCGGCGCTTGTAAAAGTCGCCAATGTGAAGTACACGCACGAGGCTCACGCGGGAGAAAGTCTTGTTGCAAAATCTGACGTAATCAGAGTGAGGGAAAATGGATGTATTGTGCGTGTGGTCATAAAAGCTAACATGCACGAGGTTTTCAGAGGAAAATTCAGTCTGTTCGCCGCTGACTGCGGCTGACGGACAATCGGAGGCTTATATGAAAATTATTGTGGACGCAATGGGCGGCGACAACGCGCCGCACGCGCCTGTAAAGGCGGCGGCGAGAGCCGCGGCGGAGCTTGAAATCGAAATAGCTCTTGTCGGACGGGAGGATGTAATCCGGCGCGAGCTTGCGGCTTATGATTATCCGGCGGATAAAATAAGTATTGTAAACGCCGGCGAGGTTATTTCAAATCATGAGGAGCCTGTAAAGGCGGTACGCGGCAAAAAGAACGCGTCGGTTGTTGTAGCCGCCAATATGCTGAAGAACGGCTGCGGCGACGCTATGTTATCCATGGGAAACACCGGCGCGCTGTTAGCGTCGGGGTTACTTATAGTCGGACGTGTTAAGGGCGTGCTGCGTCCCGCGCTCGCGACTCTTCTGCCGTCGGCAAGGGGACCGAAGATGCTTATAGACGCCGGCGCGAATACAAACTGTAAACCCGAAAATCTTGTACAGTTTGCCGTTATGGGCAGTATATATATGAAAAACGTTTTAGGTACGGAAAATCCCGCTGTCGGGCTTATATCCAACGGCGAGGAGGAGGGTAAGGGCGACGGGCTTACGAAGGAAACCTATCCAATGCTGAAGAACGCGCCTCTGAATTTTATAGGTAATATCGAGGGCCGCGATGTTATGGAGGGTAATGCGGACGTTATGACCTGCGACGGATTTGTCGGAAATGTCGTACTGAAAACCGTCGAGGGTATGGGACATGTCGTATCGGATAAGGTAAAGGCAATATTCACCAGAAATATATTTACAAAGCTCGGCGCGCTGTTTGTTATGAGAGGTCTGAATAGCTTCCGTCATTCAATGGATTACCGCGAATACGGCGGAGCGCCGCTCCTCGGTACAAGGAGTCCCGTCATAAAGGGGCATGGCTCATCTGACAGTAAGGCGGTATTTTCCGCTATATTACAGGCTAAAAAGTTTGTGGAAACAAATGTAATCAGTGAAATTGAAAAGAACATAAACAGTATGGAGGATAAAACGGATGATTAACGCGAAAATAACCGGAATAGGCGGATACGTGCCGGAAAAGATATACGACAACGCCTATATGGAAAGCATTGTCGACACAAACGACGAGTGGATAACAAGACGTACAGGCATAAAGGAAAGACATATAGCCGCCGATGACGAATACACGACGGATATGGCGGCGAAGGCGGCGCTGGAGGCGATGAATAACTCCGGCGTTACCGCTGAAGACATAGATTTGATTATGGTCGGCACGGTTACTCCCGATTATTTTACGCCCTCGTGCGCGTGCGTCGTGCAGGCTGAGCTGGGCGCGGTTAACGCCGCGGCGTTTGATTACAACGCGGCATGCTCGGGCTTTGTAACCGGACTTACAATCGCGAAGCAGTTTATTCAGAACGGAACATATAAAAATATTCTTGTTGTCTGCGCGGACGCGCTCAGCAAGGCTGTGGATTACAAGGACAGAGCGACCTGCGTTTTATTCGGCGACGCGGCGGGCGCGGCGCTGGTTTCGGCAAGCGACGAGGCCGGTATAATTTCAACCGACATCGGCGCGGATGGAACCGGAGCCGGCGCTATAACGAGTCTCGCGTACCGTGACGACGCGGGGGAAACCGAAAAGAGAATAAGCGGAAGAAAGGACACTATATGGATGGCCGGCTCCGCCGTTATGAAATTTGCCGTAAAGGCTATGGCTGACGCGTCGCGTCGGGTGATTGAAAAGGCCGGCGTAACATGGGACGATATAGCGCTTGTCGTACCGCACCAGGCAAATTACAGAATTGTTGACAGCGCGCTGAAGCGTATGGGTGTAAACGAGGATAAGGTGTATCTGACCCTCGAAAAATACGGCAACACTTCGGCGTCGTGCATACCTGTCGCGCTTGCCGAGGCTGTGGAGGCAGGCAGAGTAAGGAAGGGCGATAAGGTTGTGCTTGTAGGCTTTGGAGGAGGACTTACATGGGGAGCGGCGCTGTTGGAGTGGTAAAATAAAATTTTAATGGAGAGGGATAAAAGCAATGAAAACAAGATTATGCGAATTACTTGGAATTGAGTATCCGATTATTCAGGGCGGTATGGCATGGGTTGCCACCGCGGAACTGGCGGCGGCGGTGTCAAACGGCGGGGGTATCGGTCTTATCGCGGCGGGCAACGCTCCCGCGGAGGCGGTAAGAGAGCAGATAAGGAAGGCTAAGACACTGACGGATAGGCCATTCGGTGTAAATGTAATGATGATGTCGCCGTTTGCGGAGGATGTTATGCGGGTTATCGCTGAGGAAAAGCCGGCGGCTGTTGCTACCGGCGCGGGTAATCCGTCTAAATACATACCCGCGCTGAAGGAGGCGGGCATAAAGGTAATGCCGGTAATTGCCAGCGTCGCTATGGCTGTGAAAATGGAAAAAGCCGGCGCGGACGCTGTTATTGCCGAGGGTACAGAGGCGGGCGGACATATAGGCGAGCTTACGACCATGGTACTTGTACCGCAGGTCGCGGACGCTGTTTCAATACCTGTCGTTGCGGCGGGAGGCATCGCGGACAGCCGCGGCGCGGCGGCGGCTTTCGCGCTCGGCTCGGATGGAATACAGGTTGGAACAAGATTTATATGCTCGGATGAATGTATAGCGCATGACAACTACAAGCAGGCGATTATAAAGGCGAAGGATCGCGACGCGGTCGTTACCGGACGCTCGACCGGCGCGCCTGTAAGAGCGCTTAAAAATAAGCTTACGCGCGAGTATGAAAGACTTGAAAAGGAAGGCGCGTCATTCGAGGAAATTGAACAGCTCGGCGTCGGCGGACTAAGACGCGCGTTTGAGCAGGGCGATACGCGGACAGGCTCGCTGATGGCGGGACAGTCTGCGGCCATGGTCAGAAAAATAGAGCCGTGCGCGGATATTATAAAGAGCTATTTTGACGGTATGGAAAGTGTTATTGAAGCAATAAACAAAAAACTTAGATAGGAGATAATTATGGGTAAATTGGCATTTGTATTCGCCGGACAGGGCGCGCAAACGGTAGGAATGGGAAAAGAGCTTGCGGAGAATTTCCCTGCGGCTGACAATACGTTTGACGAAGCAAGCGAAGCGCTGGGCTTTGACATAAAGGATATGATATGGAACGGCGACAGCGAAACGCTCATGATTACTGAAAATACTCAGCCCGCAATTGTAACAATGAGCGTTGCGGCGTTGCGTGTAATTCAGGAAAAGGGAATACGCCCGGACGTTGTGGCGGGACTCAGTCTTGGCGAGTACACGGCGCACATAGCCTCCAGCTCAATGGATTTTAAGGACGGCGTAAGGCTTGTTAAAAAACGAGGCAAGTACATGCAGGAGGAGGTTCCTGTCGGCAAGGGAGCCATGGCCGCCATAATCGCGCTTACAGCGGAGCAGGTAAGGGAATGCTGTAAGGAGGCGTCAAAGGTTGGAGTATGTACGGGAGCGAACTTTAACTGCCCCGGACAGATTGTTGTTTCCGGCGAGACCGCGGCTGTGGAGAAGTGTTGCGGGATTGCTAAGGAGATGGGCGCGAAACGCGCAATGCCGCTGCCCGTATCGGCGCCGTTTCACTGCGAGCTGCTTAAAGGCGCGGGAGAAAAGCTCGCAAAGGAGCTTGAGGGCGTTGAGGTAAAGGATATGCGGATACCGGTAATCACAAATGTAACCGCGGATTATATTGCGTCAAAGGATGATATAAAACCGCTTCTTGTAAAGCAGGTTTCAAATTCGGTTTTGTGGGAGGACACAATCAGGAGAATGCTCGCGGACGGCGTGGACGCCTTTGTTGAAGTCGGACCGGGTAAGGCTCTTGGCGGATTTATAAAAAAGGTTACAAAGGATGTAAGTATATACAATGTTGAGGACATGGCGTCGCTTGAAAAGACTCTCGCGGGTCTTGGCGCTTGATATTCGGAAAGGGGATTTATGCGGATGTTAAAAGGACAGGTTGCTGTAATTACAGGCTCGGGAAGAGGAATTGGAAAGTCAATAGCTTTAAAGCTCGCCTCGTACGGCGCGAATATAGTTATAAACGACATTCCGTCGTCTGACTGCGCCGACGAAACTTGTGAAGAAATCAAGGCTGCGGGCGCCGACTCAATAGTTGTTAAGGGCGACGTAAGGAACAGCGCCGACGTGGTCGGGCTGATTGACACTGCCATGGAGAAATTCGGCAAAATTGACATATTTGTAAATAACGCCGGTATTACAAGAGACGGTCTTATGATAAGAATGTCCGAGGAGGACTGGGATCTTGTAATGGACATAAACCTGAAGGGCGCGTTTAACTGTATAAAGGCGGTAGCGAAGCCGATGATGAAGCAGAGGAGCGGCTCTATTGTGAATATCGCGTCCATTGTAGGAGTTATGGGCAATCCCGGACAGGCAAACTATGTTGCGTCGAAGGCGGGACTTATCGGTCTTACGAAAACAACCGCCAAGGAATTCGCCAAGCGCGGCGTCCGATGTAACGCGGTAGCGCCCGGCTTTATTCGCTCGGCAATGACGGATGTGCTGTCGGAGGAGGTTAAGAAAAAGTACCTTGACGCTATTCCTCTCGGAAAATTCGGAGAAACCGAAAATATTGCCGACGTTGTTGCGTTTTTAGCGTCTGACATGGCAAAATATGTTACGGGTCAGGTAATTAATGTTGACGGCGGACTTGTTATGTAATATAATATTCTAACGGAATATATATTAACATATATTTACACTGCTGAAAGGGGGTGCAAAGGATAATGGAGGAATTTGAGAGAGTAAAGAGCGTCATTGTTGACCAGTTAAGCGTTGACGAGGCTGACGTGACACCTGAGGCATCATTTGTTGATGATTTGGGCGCGGACTCTTTGGACGTTGTTGAGCTTATCATGGGTTTGGAAACGGAATTCGATATCGAAATCCCTGATGAGGAGGCTGAGAATATCAGCACAGTAGGCGACGCTGTGGAATATATCAAGAGTCATGCGTAAGATAGAGGAGTAACCCTTGCATCAAATCACGATTTGGTGCAGGGGGTGAAACTTTTTGAGAACACAATATTTATTTTACATATAAAAAATAAACAGGAGGCATACCATAATGAGAAGAGTCGTTATAACCGGTATGGGCGCCGTAACGCCTATCGGAAATAATATAGATACCTTTTGGCAAAGTATACGGTCAGGGAAATGCGGCATAGACAGGGTAACGCAGTTTGACGCGTCCGAATTTAAAACGCGGATTGCGGGTGAGGTTAAGGACTTTGAGCCTACGGATTTTATTGATAAGAAGGACGCCCGTAAGATGGACCGTTACGCACAGCTTGCGCTTGTAGCCGCAAGCGAGGCGGTGGAGGATTCGGGTCTTAACATGGAAAAGGAGGATCCGTGGAAGGTAGGAGTGATCACAGGCTCCGGTATCGGCGGTATAAAAACTCTTGAGGAACAGCATAAGACGCTTTTGGAACGCGGACCGGGACGGGTAAGCCCGTTTTTCATTCCGATGATGATAGCGAATATGGGCGCGGCTCAGATTGCGATAAAATTCGGCGCGAAAGGTATAAATGAAAATATTGTTACAGCCTGCGCGTCCGGTACAAACGCTATCGGCGATGCCATGCGTCACATACAGCACGGCGCTAACGACGTTATAATCGCGGGCGGCGCGGAGGCTGCCATAGACGCTCTCGCGTTCGCGGGATTTTGCAGTATGAAGGCAATGTCTACACGCAATGACGACCCGCTGCACGCGTCGAGACCGTTTGACGCTGAGCGCGACGGATTTGTCCTAAGCGAAGGCGCGGGATTTGTCGTATTGGAGGAGCTTGAACATGCCGAGGCAAGAGACGCGCATATATACTGCGAGCTTGCCGGATACGGCGCTACGGACGACGCGTATCATATCACAAGCCCTGTACCGGGCGGCGCGGGCGGAGCAAAGGCAATGGCTCTTGCCATACAAGACGCCGGCGCGCAGCCCGAGGATATAACATACATTAACGCTCACGGTACTTCCACAAAGTATAACGACCATTTTGAGACGCAGGCCATAAAGAGCGTGTTCGGAGAATATGCCAAAGAGCTTGCCGTTAGCTCTACAAAATCAATGACAGGACATCTTTTGGGCGCTGCCGGAGGCGTTGAAACAATTGTATGCGCTCTCGCTATAAAGAATAGTTACATTCCTCCGACAATCAATTATGAAAACCCTGATCCCGACTGCGATTTGGATATTGTTCCGAATGAAGGCAGAGAACAGGAGGTTAGGTACGCTATGTCCAATTCACTCGGCTTCGGAGGACATAACGCCACCGTTTTACTTAAAAAGTACGGGGATTGACTTTTGTAAATATTCATTGCGTCAGAGGATGCCGTAAACGGCGCCCTCTAATGTATTATTATATGGATTGCTGCAAGGAGCGCCGCGCGCGGCGCTCCTTGCAGCGGCTCATACGGATTTTATCTGTATGTAATACGGAAAGGCTGTGATTTGAAATGAAAAACGCGGAAAGCAAAATAGGATATAAATTTAATAATGTAAAGCTGCTGAAAACGGCGCTTACCCACAGCTCCTACGCCAATGAATACAGAACGGAAAGCAACGAGCGGCTCGAATTCCTTGGCGACTCGGTTCTGAGCGTTATAATAAGCGATTATATTTTCAAGCGTATGAGTAACACGGCGGAGGGATGGCTGTCCAAGTACCGCGCCACACTTGTATGCGAGCAGTCGCTGTATGAGGTTTCAAAGAAAATATCTCTAAGCTCCCTTATATATCTCGGCAGGGGCGAGGAAATGACAGGAGGACGTGAAAGGGCGTCGATTGTTTCGGATGCGTTTGAGGCGCTGCTTGCGGCAATATACCTTGACGGAGGTATTGAAAAGGCGCGCGAATGGACTCTGGGACTTATGAAAGACTCGATAGACGACGTTGTAACGGGACACGGATACGCGGATTATAAGACTATGCTTCAGGAGGCTATGCAAAGAGGAGCAACGGGAAAGGTTACGTACAGGACAATCTCGGAGAGCGGACTTGAGCACGACAAGGAATTTCTTGTTGAGGTTATGTTTGACGGCGTGCCGCAGAATACCGGCTCGGGGCATAACAAAAAAGAGGCAGAGCAGAACGCGGCGCAGAAGGCTTTGGAGCGCGTAAGGAAAGAGCGTAATCATGAGAATATATAATATACCTGTATTTGTTCCGCGCAGGGGGGCGCCCGTTCGACTGTATTTTTCGCGTTCAAAGACGTATAACGGGCGAGGTATCAAAGGCGGCGGGAAACAGACGTGAAAATGTTTAAAAATAAAAAAGCTTGATACAAACCCAATGAAAATTCAGAAAAAAGAGAGGTGAGGGTTCTTGCTGTTAAAGCGAATTGAAATACAGGGCTTTAAATCATTTGCGGACAAAACCGTGCTTGACTTTGACGACGGCTCAACGGCTATTGTAGGTCCCAACGGCAGCGGCAAGAGCAATATTTCCGACGCGATACGCTGGGTAATCGGTGAAATGAGCGCTAAATCTCTGAGAGGCGCGAATATGCAGGATGTAATATTCTCAGGTACCGAAACGCGCAGACCGGTTAATTTTGCCGAAGTAAGTCTTGTGCTTGACAACAGGGAGCATATATTTGATATAGAATTTGACGAAGTAGTTGTTACAAGGAGGCTTTTCCGCAGCGGAGAAAGTATATACCGCATAAATAACGCTGACTGCCGCCTAAAGGATATTCACGAGCTGTTTATGGATACCGGTCTTGGCCGTGACGGCTATTCAATAATCGGTCAGGGAAACGTGGCTCAGATATTGTCCACAAAGGCGGAGGATCGCCGCAGTATATTCGAGGAGGCGGCGGGTATATCAAAATATAAGTATCGCCGCGAGGAAACTGAGCGTAAGCTCAGAGGCGTGGAGGAAAATCTTATCAGGATAGGCGACATAACCTCCGAGCTTGAGGCGCAGCGGGCGCCTCTTAAAAAGCAATCGGAAAAGGCGAGAAAATATCTCGGTCTGTACAGTGAATACAAGGAGCTTGACGTAAATCTAAGTCTTATAACCATAGATAAAAAACGTAAGAATAAGGCGGAGGCTGATAAGCTGTACAAGGGTGTGGAGGACGAGCTGTCGGAGCTTCGTGAAACGGGATCCGAAACGGAGCGTAAGATTTCCTTGTTGTATGCTCAAAGCGAGTCCATGGACAAGGAGCTTGCCGATAAAAACTTACTTCTCAGGGAGTCTAACGAAAAGGCTGTCGAGAACAAAAACAGTATTCGGATTGATGAGAATACTATAAAGAATAATAACGCTATGCTGTGCAGGATTGATGCCGAGATAGAGGATATAAGAAATAAGAACACGGAGCGCGGTGAAAATATAGAAAAATATAAGCGTGAAATTGCCCAAAAGCAAAAGACGATCGATGAAATATTAAAGAAATTTGATACGGCGAGCAGTGAAAAGGAAGTCATAACCGAGCGTAAAGCCGTGCTTGAAAGAGAAATAGAGGAGCTTAGAGGTAACGCAGCAAAGGGCCTTAATGAAATATCCTCGCGAAAGGCGCGTATAGAAGGTATGGAGAAGCTGCGCGGCAGCTTTATAGAACGACGCTCCGCGATTGAAACGGAAATGAACAGCTTTCACGAGGATGTCAGCGATACCAGACACAATATAGAGAAGTGCGAGGGGGAAATTGCCGAAAAGACAGATAAGCTTAATAAAGTAAAAGCCGCGGTTGACAGATATAATGCCGATTTGTCGCGGCTTACCGACTCATACAACGCGCTTACGGATAAGATAAACGCTTTAAGCGTTGAGTTTAATTCACGTACCTCAAAGAAAAAAATTCTTGAGGGTATGGAAAATGACTATGCCGGTTACGCAAAAAGCGTAAAGACAGCGCTTAAAGCCGGCGAGCTGAAAAAGCTGTCCATATATGGAACCGTGTCCGGACTTATCGATGTGGACAAGCAATATGTAACAGCGATTGAAATGGCTTTGGGCGGCGCTATGCAGAATATAGTTGTCGAAAACGAAGAGGACGCGAAAACAGCGATTGAATATTTAAGACGTACGAACTCGGGCAGAGCGACCTTTTTACCTGTAAGCTCCGTTAGGGGACGGGAGCTTGAAAATATACGAGAGATAAGTTCTTTTGACGGCTTTATAGGTATTGCAAGCTCGCTTGTAAAATATGATAAAAGATACGACGGCATTATGAAAAACCTGTTAGGCAGGGTCGTGGTTGCAAGCGATATTGAAAACGCGATTGCCATGAGCAGAAAATTCGGTTACAGGTTCAGGGTGGTTACCTTAGAGGGTGATATTTTAAACGCCGGCGGTTCAATGTCGGGCGGAAGTGTAAATAAGCAAAGCGGTTTTTTGTCGCGCGCCGCGGAAATAAAAACGCTTGGTTCGGAAATAAACAAGCTGTCCTCCGAAATACGCGAAAGAAACGCGGATAAAGAACGCGTAGCCGGAGATATGCGTATGACGGAAAATCAGCTTTCATCTTATCTGCCGCTTGTAAGAGAGTATGAGGACGAGATACTTCGTCTCACAAATACCAAAAAGCATCTTGAACATTTAATCGAGTCGGGAAACGGTACCGAGCAGTCGCTCGCGTCGGAACTTGAGCAGATAGAAAAGCGGCTGTCCGATTCTTCCGAGGAGATGGCGGAGCTATTACAAAGCTTACGCACGCTTGAAAAGACCTCCGCGGCAGCGCGGGAAAGGGTGGAACTGCTTACCGCAGAGCTTGACGATATAACCCGCGAGAGTGAGGAAAAGGCGCAAAACGTCATGGATAAAACAATGACGCTTGCCGCTCTGAAAAAGGATATTGATATTATACAGAATACAATAGCGAACACAAAACAGGAAATAAGCGGCTCTGAGTATGAAATCGCGTCCAAGGAAAATGACAGGGAAAATATATTCCGTGAAAACGATAATTTGTATACTCGGATAAATGAAAGCCGCGCCGCGTCCGATAGCTTGCAGCGGCAGGCGGAGGAAATTGAAAAGGATATTAAGGAAACGGAAAGAAAAAAGGGCAATATTTTTAACTCCATGCAGACAATACGGCAGTCGAACAAGGATTTAACCGACAGATTGCTCGCGCTTCAGCAGGAGCTTTCAAGACTTGAAAACAGGCGTTCCAATCTTGATACGGAGATAGAGAGAATAACAAACCGTCTGTGGGAGGATTATGAGCTTACTTATTCCTCGGCGTGCGAGGTAAAAACCGGCATTGACAATGAAAAATCAGCGTTTGAGCGTCTTGCGGAGCTGAAGTCGCAGATTAAGTCGATTGGCAGCGTAAATATGGACGCCATTGAGGAATACAAGAGTGTTGAGGAGCGTTTCAGCTTTCTGTCCGAACAAAAAGAGGATCTCGAAAAATCCAGAACGGAGCTTGGCGGAATTATTACCTCGATGCAGGAGCTTATGGAGGAGCATTTTGAAAAGCGCTTCAAAAGTATCAATACGAGCTTCGGCGAAGTATTTAAGGAATTGTTCGGCGGCGGCAGGGCGGAGCTTATTCTTTCAGACCCCTCGGATGTGCTTGAAAGCGGCATAGAAATTGAGGTGCAATTGCCGGGTAAGGGACGGCAGAATATCAATCTGTACAGCGGCGGTGAAAAATCGTTTATCGCCATTGCGCTGCTGTTTGCAATACTGAGGGTAAAGCCCGCGCCGTTCTGTATACTTGACGAGATAGACGCGGCGCTTGACGATGTAAATGTGTCGAGGTTTGCGACATATCTTAAAAATTATATTGAACAGACACAGTTTATCGTTATCACTCACAGACGCGGCACAATGGAGGCGGCAAATATATTGTACGGCGTCACTATGCAGGAGAAGGGTGTGTCCAAGCTTTTATCGCTGCATATAGACGACGTGGACGAGGATATGGTATCATAATAAAGGAGCGGACATATGGGATTTTTTGATAAGCTTAAAGAGGGACTGACAAAAACGCGCGAAAATCTCGCGGGACAGGTAAATAATATATTCAGCGGCTTTGTACAGGTGGACGAGGAGCTTTTTGACAGCCTGGAGGAGGCTCTGATTATGGCTGACATAGGCGTGGAAACTACGGAGTATATAATAAAGGAGCTGCGCGGAAGAGTAAAGCATAAGCACATTACCGACGCGAACCTTGTCAAGGAGGAGCTGAGGGATATTATAAGCGGTATATTAAGCTCGGCCGATACGGCAATGAACCTGTCAACCGTACCGTCCGTTGTGCTGGTAATCGGCGTAAACGGCGTCGGTAAGACTACAAGCATAGGCAAAATGGCGGCTCATTATAAGAACATGGGCAAGAAGGTAATGCTTGCCGCGGCAGACACATTCAGAGCCGCCGCGATTGACCAGCTTGACATATGGGCTGACAGGAGCGGCTGCGATATTATAAAGCATCAGGAAAACAGCGACCCCGCGGCGGTTGTATTTGACGCGTGCAGCGCGGCAAAAGCGCGCGGGACCGATATTCTTATATGCGATACCGCGGGCAGACTGCACAATAAGAAAAACCTTATGGCGGAGCTTGAGAAAATAAACCGCGTCATAGACCGAGAGCTGCCTGACAGCGCGCGCGAAACCCTGCTTGTACTGGACGCCTCTACCGGACAGAACGCCGTAAGTCAGGCAAAGCTGTTTTCCGAGGCGGCGGATATAACCGGTATTGTGCTTACCAAGCTTGACGGTACCGCGAAGGGCGGTATAGTTATCTCCATAGCCGGGGAACAGAATATCCCCGTAAAATTCATCGGCGTCGGAGAGGGAATTGACGATTTGCGGGAATTTAATTCGGAGGACTTTGCGAGAGCTGTATTTGAGGAATAAAATTCAATAATCGCCGTAAAAATCGCGGCGATTTTTCGGCGCAATAAAAAACGGGCATAAAGCCCGTCTTTTGGCTGCGGATCCAGGATTCGAACCCGGACAGAACGAGTCAGAGTCGTTAGTGCTACCTTTACACAAATCCGCATCATATTTGTTTTAGTTAACCATAGTATATAACGTTAACAAAAAACCATGCCGGAGCATTTTCAAAAAGGATTGATAAATATTCTCCGTTATGTTAGAATATATATAAGTAAAGGACAAAAGCAAGTGGTGCGAGGGACCGGACTTGAACCGGCACGGTTAAACCACACGCCCCTCAAACGTGCGCGTCTGCCTATTCCGCCACCCTCGCGTTTCATGCGTGATATATTATATCAGCTTTATTTCGGTTTGTCAACAAAAAAATAAAATTACTTTATAAAATTATCGGAGTGATTGTCAGCATGAGAAAAATTACAGCATTTTTATTGTTCGTATTCATATTTATACCGGGAATAAACGCGTACGCAATCGCGGACAGCGCAAAGAGCGCGTGTGTAATAAACTCGCTGACGGGCGACGTGGTATTTTCAAAAAATATGAACGAAAGACTGCCGATGGCAAGCACAACGAAGATTATGACCGCCATACTCGCGATTGAGCTATGCGATATGGACGAGGTAATTACAGTAAGCAGGAACGCGGCGCTTCAGGAAGGCTCGTCCGCGTATCTGAGAGAGGGAAGTCAGCTCTATATGAGAGACGTCCTGTACGGACTCATGCTGAATTCCGGCAATGACGCGGCTGTTGCCATAGCGGAGCATATATGCGGCGACGAGGACTCGTTTGTGGAGCTTATGAATGAAAAGGCGGCGGAAATGGGACTTCGCGACACTCATTTTGTCACGCCGAACGGTCTGCCTGACGAGGAGCATTTTACAACCGCGCGGGAGCTTGCGCAGATAGCCGCGTTCGCCATGCTGTTTCCCGAGTTTCGTGAAATAGTCTCAACCCGCACAATGCAGTTAAATCCGTTGAATTCTGAGGAAACGCTTTATTTTTCCAATCATAACAAAATGCTGTCCCTGTATGAGGGCGCGAACGGTGTTAAAACCGGTTTTACAAAGGATGCGGGCAGATGTCTTGTATCCTCAGCGGAGCGTGATAATATGGAGTTTATCGCGGTGACGCTGAATGATGCGAACGACTGGAACGACCATATACAGATGCTTGATTACGCATTTTCCGAGCACTATCCCAAAAAGGTGATAAAGGCCGGAACGAATATCAAAACGGCGAGTATTGACGGTAAGAGCTATTCTATGGTAGCTGAGTCAGACTTTATTATTCCTTTCAAGGAACACGACAAGGTTAAGGTTGAGCTTGTGGCGCATATTGCCGACAACCTTGCGTCGCCCATAAACGCGGGAGAGAAGGTGGGAATTATAGAGGTGCGCTGCAACGACAGAAGTATAGGCGAGGTAAATATTATATCGGAGGATGACATATACGGCGTAAGCGACATAAGGTTTAAAAACAGCTTTTTTAACAGCTTTATAAATATAATAAAAGTAATACTGTAAGGAGACGTACAATGGGAGAAACAGTAAGATTACAAAAGTATATAGCCATGAGCGGAGCGGCGTCAAGGCGGGCCGCGGAGGCTATGATAGGCGACGGCAGAGTGCATGTAAACGGAGAAAAAATAAGGGAACAGGGAGTAAAGGTGGAAGTCGGCGCGGATAAGGTGACGCTTGACGGACGCGAGCTTAAAATAAAGGACAAAAAGTATTATATAATGCTCAACAAGCCCTCCGGATATATAACAACGGTTAATGATCAGTTTGACCGTCCGACGGTGGTGGATATTATAAAAAGAGATCTGGGTGACACGCGCATTTTCCCTGTGGGCAGACTTGATTATGAAACCAAGGGATTACTTCTCCTTACAAATGACGGTGATTTTACTTACAAGGTAACGCATCCGAAATTTCATATGGACAAGACATATGTAGCCGCGGTAAAGGGAGGAGTCACGGCGGACGCCATGAATAGACTTAAAGGAGGCGTACAGCTTAACGACGGTTTTAAAACCTCTCCCGCCGACGCGGAGATAGTTGACGCGGTAAACGGGTATACAATGATAAAAATTACAATACACGAGGGTAAAAACAGACAGGTACGGCGTATGTTTGACAGCCTTGGATATACTGTGACGGCGCTGCAAAGGACGCATATAGGCAGCGTGGGTCTGGGAAATCTGCCATTGGGCAGGTGGCGCTATCTGACAAGCCATGAGGTAAATTATCTCATGAATTTATAAAAACGGGGACAGTAAAATTTTACTGTCCCCGTTTTAGCGTCCCCGAATCCTCAGGCTTTGAGGGAGTGACATAGACCGTGTTGTAATGCTCGTAAATAACCATACCCGGCTTTGCGCCGGCGGGCTTTTTCACATTTTTAATCCGCGTGTAATCGACAGGTACCTGCGACGAGCCGCGTCCCTTTGAGTAATATGCGGCTATGCGCGCCGCCTCTGTGATTGTACTCTCCGGAACATTCTTATCAATACCGAGCTTGATTATAGTATGCGAGCCGTGTATATTTTTTGTGTGGAACCACAAATCCGACGAGTTGGCAAATTTCAGCGTCAGATAATCGTTCTGAGAGTTGCTCTTGCCAACGTATATATCAAATCCGTCGGAGCTTACAAAACGCATCGGTTTTGATACGGTCTGCTTACGGCGTTTGGCGTCGTTACGGCGGCTTAGATAGCCTTCGCCGATAAGCTCGGCGCGTATAGCGTTCAAATCCTCCTCGGATTCGGCGTTTTCCGTCTCCGCAAGCGCGCTTTCTAGGTATTCCAAATCAATTTCAGCGTTTTTTATTTGTTTTGCCGCCTCGATTTCGGCCGTTTTAGCCTTGTTATATTTTTTGTAGTACCTCTGCGCGTTCTGCGGCGGCGTGAGCTGTATGTCAAGCGGTATGTTTACAAGAGGCGAGCCGTCCATGTAGTAGTTGCGTACCTCGGCGCTTGCCTGTCCGCTTTTTATATTATACAAATTTGCCGTGAGCAGGTCGCCGTATATTTTGTTTTTGTCCTTGTTTTTGCAGTCGGCAAGCGTTTTTTGAAGTATTCCGAGCTTTTTTGACGTACGCTCAATAGCGTTGCCGAGAAATTTTACAAGCTCGGCGCTCTTTTGACGCATACGCTCGTGCATGTCGCTCGTCGTAAAAAATTCGTCAAGAAGAGCGCTCATACTGTCAAAATCCCTGATTTTGACCATATCGCCATACTGACGTATCGGTACCGACGAAAAATCTATCAGCCTGCCGCTTGAGGAGTCTGCGAGCATACAGGGCGAAAAATTCCTGTTTTTTACGGATTTTGCTAACCTGACGGTTTCATACAGCAGCTTGTTTTTGCCGCTGTCGGTGAGGTCAGAGCATTTAATATCGGTTCTTCCGAAGGCGTTGTATACTATTTCACGCGCGGTAAGCGGAGCAATGCCGGCAACCGCGGACATAATAGCCCTGTCGGCGGTTTGAAAACGGGATGAGAAGTCGATATCAACCGTTTTTTCTATATCGATAAGGTTGGTTTTGTTCTGCGCCGGCGGCAAGGTGTACGTAAGACCCGGCATAAGCTGACGTACAGAGCTCATGGTAAAATCGATATGCCTGATACAGTCTGTTATTTTCATGTCGCGCGAGGTCAGTATAATATTTGAATGTCTGCCGGTAAGCTCGGCAATCAGGTACTTTGTGGTAAGGTCGCCAAGCTCGTCGTAGCTTTCAATTGATATACGTATAATTCTCTCAAATTCGATTTGCTCAATACCGGTTATTTTTCCGCCGCCTATGTGCTTTCTAAGCAGCATACAAAAAAGAGGAGCTGTTATGGGATTTTTCTTGTTTACCGACGTAAAATGCGCTCTGGGATGCGAGGGACTGGCGGAGATTACAAGCTTGTACGCGTCTGTCGGCGTACGTATGCCGACAGTAATCTCGTCCTTTTCGGGCTGATGTATTTTATCTATCCTGCCGTTTATCAGTTTACCGTAAAGCTCCTCTGTAAGACAGAGGACAGCTGCTGCGTCAAGCGCCATGATATCCTCCTTATAAAATCCGATATTAACAATAGTATAATACAAACAAATAAAAAAATCAATAAAAATATTGATAAAACAGTACAAAAATGATATAATGTTATAAAAATGCAATATCGAGGAGGATGATTATGCGTTCCCTATACGAAACAAAAAAGGCTCTTTCCGACGGGGACTATGATGACAAGCTGATGTATTTATATGTCTGCGCAAGGAATAAAACAAAAAAATATGCCGACAGATACATAGACGTTATAGACAGCTTTGTTGAAACCTTCGGAGACGCGGAGGATATAGCGCTGTTTTCCGCGCCCGGACGTACGGAGATAGGAGGTAATCACACCGACCACCAGCATGGCTGCGTGCTTGCGGGAAGCGTAAATCTTGATATAATCGCCGCCGCAAGACCGAACGGAACAAATACGGTACGCATACAGTCGCGCGGCTATAAAATGGACGTGATTGACCTTGACGACCTTGAAATCCACGAGGAGCAGTTCGATAAAGCAATTGCGCTTATTCGGGGTGTAATCAGAAAATTTACGGACATTGGTTGTAGGGTACGGGGTTTTGACGCCTACACTATCTCAAACGTGCTTAAAGGCTCGGGCTTATCCTCGTCGGCGGCGTTTGAGGTGCTTGTTTGCACAATAATAAACGGTCTTTTTGCAAATAACGAGGTAAATGCTGTTGAAATAGCTAAATTCGGTCAGTTCGCGGAAAATATTTATTATGACAAGCCGAGCGGACTTATGGACCAGATGGCGTCCTCCGTCGGTTCTGTGGTAGCTATTGATTTTGCGAGTACGGAGGAGCCTGTTGTAAATAAGGTTGAGCTTGATTTAAATAAGCATTCTCACGCGCTCTGTATAATCGACTCCGGAGCCGACCATGCGGATCTTACAAACGAGTACGCGTCAATCCCGGAGGATATGAAATCGGTCGCGGCGTATTTTGGTAAGGAATACCTGCGCGAGGTGGATGAAAAAGAATTCATGTCGGAAATAAAAAATATACGCAAGGCGCTCCAAAATGACCGCGCGGTTCTCAGAGCCATACACTTTTTCAATGATAACCGACGCGCGCGGGAGGAGGTCAGCGCTCTTAAAAACGATGATTTTGAACGTTTCTGCGACCTTGTAAGGGAGTCCGGACGTTCGTCATATATGTATTTACAAAACGTGTACGCCGCAAGTATGCCAAAACAGCAGGCAGTTTCCTTAACGCTTGCCCTTTGCGAGGAATTTCTCGGCGACAGAGGCGCGTACAGGGTACATGGCGGCGGATTTGCGGGTACTGTTCAGGCTTTTGTACCGTTTGATATGCTTGACGAATTTAAAATGAAAATAGAAAACATATTAGGCGACGGCATGTGCCATGTGCTGTCAATACGTCCCGCGGGCGGCTGTGAGCTTGTGTAAAAAAATCTCTGACCCCTATAAAGGTCAGAGATTTTTTGTATATAATTATTATTTTTTTTCCGCGGCGAGTATAAACGCCACGTTTTTTATTTCAATCTCATTCAGATTACTGTCGTCGTCGCTGTAATTATAATTCGGATTTATTTGATACCATGACTTTTGGCTGAAATATTTGTTGTATTCCTCCGTCTGGAATTTACGTCCGTGACGCGCGTAAATTTCATTTCTAGCGAGAGCGAGATTATACTTCGATAAACCATTTATATCATCCTGTGTAAGCAGCTTTGTTCCGGAATCGGGAATTATATAATCCGTGCCGTCGTAATTTGTAAGATCGGTTATCTCGTATATGGTATTGCCGTTATAGGTCTGCGAGGTAGGCTCGGCTGTGAACGTGTAGGTTTTATTCTGTATCTGTTCCGTGGCGCTGCCCTCGGAAACGTTTGCGTAATAGCGTTTGCCGCCGGTAACAAAGGTCATAAGAAGCTTTCCGGTTTCCGCGTCGCGTATAACATTTCCGCCGGTTCCAAGCTTGGCCGTGATTTTATCCGATGAAATACCGCTGTTTACTACCGTGACCGTTGAGGCTTGACCGGACGATGATATTCCCGATGAGGACTGAGAATTCCCCGAAACGGAGGTATTTCCGCCCGGCGATGATACCGACGCGGACGAGCTGCCGGTCTTATTTGCGGAACTGCCCGAACCGGTATTATCGGTTGAGGACCGGCTTTGTCCGCCTGAGGCTTGAGCCGAATCTGCGGCTGCGGCGGCGCCTGAGTTATCCGTACCGTTAATCGACAGCTCCGGCGTGACGGACGGCGACGGCATCGGCGGCTGAGTAACGGACGCTAAAGAGTTTACCGACGCGGACGGTGTGGCGGTCGGCGAAGGATTGTTGCCTGTTTCGATTATGTTCTGTGTCACATAATACACGCATAGTCCCGCCGCGCCGACTCCGAGCGCGCTTATAAGAGCTATAAGCAGTATACGGTTTCGTCTTTGACGCTGACGCTTTTCAGCCCTGCGCTTTTCTATTTCCGACAACTGCTGCTGTTTGTCGCGCAGCATTTTATCCATTTGCTCCCGGCGGCGTTTTTCATTGTCATCAAAAATTTCACTGTCCGTTTCCCCGGAAATCGGTTTTTGTATTTTCATTGTATTTCCCTTGTTAAAGTCCGCGCCGCAAAATTCACACTTTTCACTGCCGTCGGGAATTTGGGCGCCGCATATTTTACAAATCATAGTATTCCATCCTCCGTTAAAAATTATAACACCTATACACTATGTATTATATTATCTTACCCTTTTTAAGTCAATTTCAGTCGTATTATGTATCTATTACAATAAAAAGACATTTTTGACTTATATTTCACTAAGTTTACAAATCGCTCAGAAAATAAGGACAGACGCAGGCGCTATTACTCCGAGAGCGGTTGCATATTAATCATTAAAGGAGGTTTTCGTTATGTTTCCGGCAGATATATTTTTTGAATGGATACAAACTGTACTGATACTCGCGGGTTACGTATCGGGCAGCGCGGTCTTTCCAAAGCCGCTGAGCAGTGAGGAAGAGCAGAAATATCTCAGTTTGTATTTCGACGGCGACGAGGATGCAAGAAATATACTCATAGAACACAATTTGCGGCTTGTGGCGCATATTGCAAAAAAGTACGCCGATGAGAAAAATCTTGAGGATCTTATTTCCATAGGAACAATCGGACTTATAAAAGGAGTAAACACCTTTAATCCCGAAAAGAATTCAAAAATGTCCTCATATATATCCCGATGTATAGAGAATGAGGTTTTAATGTTTTTGCGCAATCTGCGCAAGATACAGAATGAAATCTCGATTGACGAGAGTATAGGTACGGATCACGAGGGAAACAACATGACGTTTTCTGATATACTGACGTCTGACAGCGCTGATGTGTCGGATATTATTTCAGGAAAAATCGAAACGCAGAAGCTGTATGACGCCATGCGCAAGGTTTTAAACGCAAACGAGATAAATATAATGTGCTGGAGATACGGACTGGGAAACCAAAAAAAGAAAACCCAGAAGGAAATAGCTGAAATTCTCGGTATAAGCCGCAGCTATGTAAGCCGTATTGAAAAGAAATGTCTGAAAAAACTGCTTACGGAGATGAAGGAATAATATATATTTTGTTCATTATTCCCATATCGGCGCGGGAATAAATAAATCATATCGGAAAAAAATATATCCGTAAACCGAACGGAGGGATATAAATGAACAGCGTTATAATGATTACACAGTTTTTCTTTACTGTAATAATAGGGATGTACTTTTTTACTAAACTGAAGGGAGAGAGAAGCGACGCAAACGCGATAAACGAGCAGTCAAAAAAGGAGGCGGAGCATTTAAACCGTTTGCGGCATATCAGCCTCACCGAACCCCTTACGGAGGCGGCAAGACCAAAAAAGGCTGAGGATATAGTCGGGCAGAATGACGGAGTACGCGCGATACGGGCGGCGCTATGCGGTCCAAATCCGCAGCATATTATAATATACGGGCCGGCGGGAGTCGGCAAGACGGCGGCGGCGCGCCTCGCGCTTGAATACGCAAAGAAAAGCAATGGAACGCCATTCCGCGCCGACGCTAAATTTGTCGAGGCGGACGCCACAATAATGCGCTATGACGAGCGCAGTATAGCCGACCCGCTGATAGGCTCCGTACACGACCCGATATATCAGGGCGCGGGCGCGTACGGAGCCGCGGGAGTGCCGCAGCCTAAGGAAGGAGCGGTAACGAAAGCTCACGGCGGCGTGCTGTTCATTGACGAGATAGGAGAACTTCCGCCGTGTCAGATGAATAAGCTGCTTAAGGTACTCGAGGACAGACGCGTTACATTGGAGAGCGCTTATTACAGTGAAAGCAATAAAAATATACCGACGTATATACACGACGTGTTTCAAAACGGACTTCCGGCGGATTTTAGGCTTATAGGCGCGACTACGCGAAAACCCGATGAAATACCCGAGGCCGTCCGTTCAAGATGCGTCGAGATATATTTTAATTCTCTTACAAGGAAGGATATCGAAAAAATAGCGTCAGGCGTGTGCGAACGGCTCAATATAGCCGCCGAGGACTCGGCTATAACGCTTCTTTCACGTTTCGCGAAGAACGGACGCGACGCCGTAAAGCTTTTGCAGATGGCGAAAAACATAGTGTATCTTGACGGCGGGAGCCTGATAAAAGCCGATAATATGCTTTGGGCGCTGAACGCCTGTCATATGACCGACGGAATATATATCGGAGGCGACGAGCGTATAATTGATATATCCGTTATAAAGCCAAAGGAAAAAAACAGTTGAAAAACCGATGAAAAACATATATAATAGTAATGTTATAAATAATTTTGAAATGACTTTACTGTTTAGGAGTGAGCTTTAGTGGAGAAAAAAATAGAAAGCATGCCTGTCGTACCAATTCGCGGAATGGTACTGTTTCCATATATGACGCTTAATTTTGACGCGGCGCGGGATATGTCGGTAAAGGCCATAGAAACCGCCGCGGAAAAGAACTCGTTTGTGTTTATCACGGCTCAGCGCGACGCGCGAGAGGAAGAACCGGACCTTGAAGGACTGTACAAAGTCGGCGCCGTCGCTCGCGTAAATCAGATGATGCGTATGCCGGGAGGTATTACAAGGGTGATAGTAAGCGGTATAAGCCGCGGCGTTATCGAGAAAACGCTTTTGAACGGGCAAATGCTTACCGCTGATATAGCCGTGTACGACGAGTCGGATTTTGAGTATCCTTCGGCAATGAAAACGGCGTATATTCGCCGTATAAGAAAGAGCTTTGAGGAATATTTCTCTCAAAATCCAAAGCTGCCCGCGGAAACCTATATAAAATTTATGAGCGTAAGCGATATAGGAGAGCTTTGCGATGTTGTCGCGGCCGAGCTGGAGAGCGAGGTAGAAAAGAAACAGGAGTTTTTGTCCGAATTTAACGTTATAAAGCGTGCCGAAGCGCTGATTGTAGAAATACAGAACCAGCTTGAGGTACTGAAATTGGAGCATAAAATATCACAGGAGGTAAAGAAACGTATAGACAAAAATCAGCGTGAGTACTATCTGCGCGAGCAGCTTAAGGTAATTCATAACGAGCTTGGCGACGGTGAGGACGCTCAGACGGAGGCGGAAGAATACAGGAAGAAAATAAGCGCGCTGAAAACCTCCGGAGAGGTTAAGGACAAGCTGCGAAAGTCAGCGGACAGACTGTCCAAGCTTCCGCCGCTTTCGGCGGAAAGCGGCGTTGAGCGAGGCTACCTTGACGCCGTGCTTGACCTTCCATGGAATAAGCGTACAAAAGAAAGCTTTGACATAGTCAAGGCTAGAAAAATACTCGACGAGGATCACTACGGTCTTGAAAATGTAAAGGAACGCGTGCTTGAATATCTTGCGGTAAGAAAGCTTACAAAAGGGAAAAACGGTACTATACTGTGCTTTGCGGGGCCGCCGGGAGTGGGGAAGACCTCTGTCGCGAAATCAATAGCCCGCGCGCTCGGAAGAAAGTACGTGCGTATATCTCTCGGCGGAATACATGACGAATCTGACATACGCGGACACCGTAAAACGTACATAGGCGCTATGGAAGGTAGAATAATGGCGGCGATGCGGGAGGCAAAAACCAAAAATCCGCTTATATTGCTTGACGAGATAGACAAAATGGGTGTTGACTACAAGGGAGATCCGTCCGCGGCGCTTTTGGAAGCGCTTGACTGTGAGCAGAATTCGACATTCCGTGACCACTATATAGAGGCGCCTTTCGACCTTTCACAGGTACTCTTTATAACCACAGCCAACTCTCTTGAAACAGTTTCGCGTCCGTTGCTGGATCGTATGGATATAATTGAGCTTACAGGCTATACAGATATTGAAAAGCTGCATATAGCCAAGGATTATCTCATGAAGAAGGCTTTAAAAAACAACGGTCTTACGGAAGAGCGGATAAGCATAAGCGACAAGGCGTTACACAGTATAATTGAGCATTACACGCGCGAGGCGGGAGTCAGAAAGCTTGAACAGCAGTTGGAAAAGATATGCCGCAAAGCGGTGAAGCAGCTTTTTGAGTCGCGTAAAAAGCGGATAAAAATAACGGACAAGAATTTGTCCGATTACCTCGGTAATGAGCGTTATCATTTTGACGCTATGAATGAAAATGACGAAGTAGGCGTCGCGCGGGGATTGGCGTGGACGTCTGTCGGAGGCGAAACGCTGTCAATAGAGGTAAACGTTATGCCCGGTACGGGCAAGGTTGAGCTTACCGGTAAGCTGGGAGACGTAATGAAAGAAAGCGCCCGCGCCGCTATAAGCTACATACGCTCCAATTCCAAGACTCTCGGCATAAGCGACAGCTTTTATAAGAACAAGGACATACATATACACGTACCGGAGGGCGCCGTACCCAAGGACGGACCGTCGGCCGGTATAACAATGGCCACGGCGCTTGTGTCGGCGCTGACGGACAGCCCTGTCAGAAGGGACATCGCCATGACCGGCGAGATTACACTGCGCGGACGAGTGCTGCCAATAGGGGGTCTTAAGGAAAAGTCGCTTGCCGCTTACCGCGCGGGCATAGCGGATATAATAATTCCTGAGGATAACACGCCGGATATTGACGAGATTCCGTCGGAAATACGCGGTAAGCTGAATTTTATACCCGTCAGCAGTATGGATACGGTACTGTCAAACGCGTTAAGATAGGAGAAAACAAATGAATATACACAATGCAAGTCTTACAATATCAGCGGTAAAGCCAAGTCAGTACCCTACAACGGGCTATATGGAATTTGCGTTCGCGGGACGCTCAAACGTCGGTAAGTCCTCGCTTATAAATAAGCTGCTTAACCGTAAAGCAATGGCAAGAGTATCCGGTACTCCCGGCAAAACGGCAACGATAAATTTTTATAATATTGACGATACCGTATATCTTGTGGATCTTCCGGGCTACGGCTACGCGCAGCGTTCCAAGTCCGAAACGGAGAAGTGGGGTAAAATGATGGAAGATTACCTCGCGAACCGCGAGCCGCTTATACAGACAATCCTTTTGACGGACAGCCGTCATAAACCTACTAAGGACGATATTACCATGGCCCGGTGGATACGGCATTATCATAAAAATCTGATTGTTGTCGCCACAAAGACGGATAAGCTGAAAAAAAGCGAGCTTGAGCCTAACTTAGCCCGTATATGGGAAACGCTTGAAATGGGTGAGGACGACATACTTGTGCCGTTTTCCACAAAGGATGACGAGGGCAAATATACCGTATGGGATATGATTGAAATGATGCGCGCCGGCGAGCTGTATTACAGTCATGACGGAGAAAATAAATCATAAAATATATATGACGCATGTATGGGAGGGTATTAACTTGAAAAAAATAATCGCGGCGCTTGCCGCTCTGAGTATAATGGGTATAGGCGCTTACGCGGCGGACATAAACTTTACGCCCGACGGCGGCGGAAAATGGATTTTCAGCAACAATCCCGAGGCCATAAAAAATAAAAATCTTATGAACGACGACGTTTATGAGCCGAGCTACATAATGAATAATGAGGCGCTGGAGCCGGATTTGTACGATTTTCTTCTGTGCCACATAAACAGCACGGATACCTCCGACGGATATCACGCGGGCTTTAACATTGAGGTTGACATGGAGCTTACCGCCTTAAAGGACAGCGTTATTACAATAAACAAGGCGTTTTTTGAGGTACCCGAGGAGGAGGCGTTTATTTTTTCCGACGGTACATGGTATAAGGAAAGTCATAAGGTAAGCTGTCTTAACAGTCTTTGCTCATGGATAGGCGTACCGATGTGCGAGCTTAACGGCTCATGGCTTTACGAGCCGCAGTCCTACGAGCCTGTAACGCTTACAATATCAAAGGGAGAAACACTGTGGCTGAGTGATTATATAGACGGTTACACTGCCATAGGCTACGGAAAACCGTCGCAGCTGCTGGGTGAAATTGAGCTGGTAAGCGGCAGTATTGATATGAATGTCGCGGCGTTTAAGTCCGGAGATGAGATAGGCGACCGCTCCGGCTTTACGCGCAATGCCGCAAAGGGCAGCTATTCCTATACAAGGACTCAGAAAGGTATCGCGGACACGCTTCCGAGAGTCAGCGCCCGGCTTGAATATACGATAGACAGCCGTATAAAGGATGGCGATTACATAGTAAACAAGGTTTATAATCAGTATGAGCCTGACGGTTATGCGACTGATGTATGGTGCAGCCATTTAAATCCGCAGGACGATATATGGTCGCAGCAAATTGCGGTTGAAAACGACCTTGTGCCTATGTATTATGTGGACAACACAAAGCTTGATTACTACGGCTCGCGTGTCAATAAGCAGGACCGCGACAATGTGTGGATATGGGATACCATGCACAGCGACACAACGGAATATCAGGGCGCTATGACCTATTATGACAGGGCGGAGTATTTTCCCAATTATCCGCTTTCAATAAAACGCTCTAATCAAGGCTATGCCGTCAGCATGGGTAATTACTGCATAATCGAAAGCTATGAAATAACGGCAAGCAACACAACCAATATTGACAAATATTTTGAATATGCGGCTGAAACACAGTCTAATATACTCGTATTTGTCGAAGACGAGGACGGTAGGCACAGCGGACTTTTAAAGGGAGAAAACGTGCCGGCTGCAAAGGATACCATGGCGAGCGTGCTTATTCCCGCAAACAGCGTCAGAGAATTTTCAATAAATGTTGTTCTGCCGATAAACTGTGTGGGCGGTATACGCAATTCCTTTCAGGTGTGCAATGAAAGCCATATAGATAAGTACTACGAGGATTATGTGACAGAGGCCCGCGCCGAGGACGGACCGCTGTCGTTAGGTATCGGCGCCGCCGAGGTTAAAGAAAAGCTGCCGCAGACGGTGAAGGATATAATCGGCATAAATTATGACTGTTACGAGCTTATAGAGGGCGATAACGGATATATGCTCCGCTGGAATTTGTGGGACGGCTGTCCTTACTATTACACCGCCAACTGGCTTAAGGTTAAGACGCTATACTTCCTCGACGAGAATTTCAATATTACAGATAAATATGATTTTGACTCGCTCATCTGTTATGCGCTGTATTATGACGGAATGTATTATGTGCAGGACGCGGCGGGGAACAAATACCGTTCAAACAATGGGCGGAAGTGGGAAACATATACAAAGCGTCTGCCGCTTACGGACATTACCTTTAATAATTCCGAGCCGTCGGACTGGGCCGAGGATGAAGTAAGACGTTCTTATGAAATAGATGTGACGCCATACAGCTTTAAGGATAAGCTGGTATATGACGCCGCGATGACGCGCGGTGATTTTTGCGATATTATGGTCAGCATGCTTGAGCTGTCGGACAGTCTTCCGGAAGCTGTTGAAACAAAATTCAGCGATGTCAAAAAGACAAGTGTAGCGCGTCTTTACGGCGCGGGAATAATATCGGGTTATGATGACGGTACATTCAGACCGAATAATTCAATAAGCCGTGAAGAGGCGGCGGTCATATTGTACAGAACCGCACAGTACCTTGGATTAGATGAATTTGACATGGAAAATTCGGAGTATAAATATGCGGACGAGGATGACATAGCGGAGTGGGCGAAGGACGCGGTGTATAAGATGAAAGAGGCAAAGCTTATGTCCGGAGTAGGCAATGACAGCTTCGCGCCCGAAACCGCGTATACAAATGAGCAGTCAATCGCTACAATACTCAGGCTGTACGACTTAACGGTCTGAAATTCTGAAATAATATAAATATTTCAAATAACTCTTTACTAAGAGCTCTGTTATATGGTACAATATTCACAGGATATTAAGGAGCTGAAGACGATGATTACTGTAATTGCAAAATTTGACGTGCTGCCCGACGGCGTTGAAGCCTTTGAAAGGCACGCTGTAAACGTTACGCGTGAAACACGCAAGGAAAAGGGAAACCTTTCTTATAAAATATATCGGGACAGAAGGGATAAGACAAAATTCACCTTCATTGAGGAGTGGCTGAACGATACGGCGATTGAACAGCATAATGCGGCGGCGCATTTTCTGAAATTTCTGGAGAGCATAAAGCCGCTGACAAGAGACGACGTACATACAGAGCAGCTTGAAAAGGTACCGTCTGTTTTCTGTTAGCAATAATAAAGCGGGATAATGAATTTTATAAAAAGGTTGCTTCGCAGCTGCGCCGCGCTTTTTGTGATGAGAGATAAAAGCGCGCGTTAAAAGGATAAAAACATCAAAGGAGAGATTTTAACTTGCATAAAGCGGAGGAGTTTTATAAAAGCCTTGTCGACAGTAATTTTGAGGAAAGCATAAGGAGCGCGGCGGCGCAGCAGGAGTATATAAAAACCTCAACCGCGCGTTATCACGGATGTTTTGTGCATACTCTGTATATGCCGAAAATGTTTACCGAGGAAATGGCGGCGTATCTTGATAAAATAGCCGAAACGACGTATGGAATACTCTGCAAGGTAATAAATGAGTACAGGGAAAATCAGGCTTACAGAGCCTTATTCGGTTTTGACAAGCGTCTTGAAAGGCTGATTTTGAGGGAAAAGCATTATCAATGCGTTTTGCCTGTCGTGCGTATTGATATTTTTTTCAATGAGGACGATTTTTCCTTTAAGTTCTGCGAATTTAACGCCGACGGCTCGAGCGCGATGAACGAGGACAGGGAATTAAATCAGGCAATACGCCTGACAAGCGCGTATAATCAATTTACGGAAAAGTATAATGTGCGTACATGCGAGCTTTTCGACTCGTGGGTGAGAGAGTTTATGAATATTTACCGTACCTATGACAGAGCGGCGGAAAAGCCCAATATTGCCATTGTCGATTTTTTTGACGGCGACATAAACCGTGAGTTTACGGCTTTTCAAAGGGCGTTTGAGGACGCGGGACTGAAATGTGAGATATGCGAGATAACGGATTTAGAATACGATAATCATAATCTCGTTTCAAAATCGGGTATGCGTATAGACGCGGTTTACCGCCGCGCGGTGACATGCGACATAATGAAAAGCTATGACAGGGTCCTGCCGTTTATAAAGGCGGCTGAAAATAACGACGTATGTATTATCGGCGACTTCCAGACTCAGATTATACATAATAAAATTGTATTCGAGGTTCTGCGCGGCGAGGCGACGGCGGCATTTCTTACCGACACGGAATGTGAATTCATAAAAGAGCATATTCCGCTTACAGTACCGCTGACAGAGAGTAATATAGAGCGCTGGGGAGCGCTTGAAAATAAAGAAAAATGGGTGATAAAGCCGGAGGACTCCTACGCGTCAAAAGGCGTTTTCGCCGGCGTCGAGGGTATGAGCGACGAGGAGTGGCGTAAAAACGTCATGGCAAATATTGACAATCATTATCTGATTCAGGAATACTGCAAGCCCTATGAGTCGCTTAACATAGACATAACGCACGACAAAAACGCGCGCTATAAGTCCTATCGCAATATAACAGGGCTGTACATATATAACGGTAAGCTAAGCGGTCTGTATTCGCGTATCGCCAAGGACAGCATAATATCCACGCAGTACAACGAGATGTCATTACCCACTATAATTGTAAGCGGGAAAAACGAGAGGGAATAATACAATGGATAAGAATAAATTTATACGGGACAGCTTCGGCATATCCGACAGCGTGATAGAATTGATTGATAGCTCCGAAAGAGAAATAAGCGAACAGTTTAAGCGTATAGAAAATATATGCGAGATAAATCAGCTTAAGGTTATGAAAGCGTTTGCCGACAACCGGGTGTCCGACAGACATTTTGCGTCCACTACCGGCTATGGCTACGACGATGACGGACGCGACACGCTTGACAGGGTATACGCGGACATCATGGGCGCGGAGGACGCGCTTGTACGTCACAATTTCATATCCGGCACGCACACGATTTCCACGGCGCTGTTTGCCGTACTGCGTCCGGGCGATACGCTTTTATCCGTCACCGGTAAGCCTTACGATACCTTGGAGGAGGTAATCGGAATAAGGGGTGAGAACGGAAACGGCTCGCTTGCCGATTTTGGCGTAAAATACGGCGGGATAGATTTGAAAGCCGACGGCACGCCGGATTTGCATAAAATAAAAGCCGCTCTTACCGACAGAAATATAAAGGCGGTCATAATTCAGCGTTCCAAGGGTTACGGTCGGCGTCCCGCGTTCGGCGCGGAGGAAATAGGCGCGCTCACAGCGTTTATAAAGGAAATATCGCCGGACACAATTTGTATAGTGGATAACTGTTACGGAGAGCTTGTGGATACAGCTGAGCCGACGGAGTATGGGGCGGACATCATTGCCGGCTCTCTTATAAAAAATCCGGGCGGAGGTCTTGCGCCGACGGGAGGATATATCGCCGGCAAAAGGAAATACGTGGAGCTTTGCGCGTATCGCCTGACGTCTGTCGGCATAGGCAGGGAGGCGGGAGCCTCGCTCGGCTTTAACCGACAGCTTTATCAGGGAATTTTCATGGCTCCGCACACAGTGTCGCAGGCGCTTAAAAGCGCTGTGCTCTGCGGCGCGGTATTTGAGAAAATGGGATTTGAGGTAGCTCCGAAGCCGCTTGAAGTACGTCACGACATAATCCAGTCCATAAAATTCGGCGACCGCAAAACGCTTATGAAATTTTGCCGCGGGATACAGCGCGGCGCGCCGGTGGACAGCTTTGTGACGCCGGAACCGTGGTACATGCCGGGATACAGCGACCCTGTAATAATGGCGGCGGGCGCGTTTGTACAGGGCGCGTCGATAGAGCTGTCGGCGGACGCGCCGGTTAAGGAGCCGTATATAGCGTACATGCAGGGAGGTCTTACCTATGAAAGCGCTAAGCTCGGTATCATGGCGGCGGCGGATAATATGCTCGAAAAGGAATAAAAGCTATGAGTCTTAATGCAAAGCAGAATGTAAAATGCCCTAAGTGCGGTCAAACGACTGAGATAACAGTATGGAATTCTATTACCGTACACGACAGCGAGGATCTGAAAAAAGACCTGCTGCATGGTAAAATAAATATGTTTTACTGTCCCGTCTGCTCATATACCGCGCTTATGCCGACGCCCATGCTGTACCATGACGAGCAAAGAAAGCTCATGATTTTATTTTCGCCATGCTATGAGGATGTGCCGAAGCGTCAGCTTTTTGACAATATACAGAGAACCTCCGCGGAGTCCGGCGAGCTTGACAAGCTTGAAGGCTACAACCTCCGCTTTGTAACCGACCGCAACGAGCTGCTTGAGAAAATTCTTATTTTTGATAACGGAATGAATGACAAAACCACGGAGGTATTAAAGCTTATGATATTATCGCGGGATTTGGACAAGGCGGAACAGCGGATGTGCCGGTTTGGGAAGAGAAAGGACGACGGTCTGGAATTTATGATTTACGACGCTGTCGAAAATCAGACATTTACGTCGGATGTGCCGAAAGCAACCTATGACACAATTGACGAGCAGCTCAGAGTATCGGGCGTAAAGCCGTACAGCTTTGGCTGGGAAATGGTTGACGCGGCCTACGCGGCAAAGCTGTTAAACGGGTTTAACAGCTGACGGACAGAGAATTTGAACTTTTCATTGGTCGCTATCGTATTCGGCTATGTAGGGCAGATTGCGGTAATGTTCGCCGCAGTCAAGACCGTAGCCGATAACAAAGATATCCGGTATAGTGAACAGTGAAATATCAGCTTTCATATCCGCCGCGCGCCTGT
This sequence comes from uncultured Lachnospiraceae bacterium, assembly GCA_964634635.1. Classification (GTDB taxonomy): domain Bacteria; phylum Bacillota; class Clostridia; order UBA1381; family UBA1381; genus Hominilimicola. The sequence continues at coordinate 6,510 of CAZWMB010000001.1, read as the reverse complement.
CGGGCTTATCCAGCAGGGTTATTACCTTAAGCGACAGCGGATTTCTGCCTTTCAGCAGCTTTACAATGTCGCTTAAGGTTCTGCCGGTATCGATAATATCCTCAACAATGATAACATGGTATTGGCTTATATCCTGTTCAATGTCCATAGTTATGTTCACAACTCCCGACGATTGAGCGCCGTTATAGTAGCTTTTCGCGCACATAAAGGCAATCTCGCACGGTATCGTGAGCGAGCGGCAAAAATCAGCCATAAACACGAAAGCGCCCTTTAATATGCTGACTAAAAGAAGAGGCTTTTCTTTGTATTCACAGCTGATTTTATCGCCGATTTCCTTGATTTTGCGCTGTATCTCCTCGCCGGAGATTACAACGCGCTTGATTTTTTTGTCATCCTTGCGCATCATTATACCTCGCTTTTATTTTATTTAATTTCAGCATACCATAATTTAACAAAATAATCAATTTATTTTTTTAATACTTAAGGTTAATTTAAAAAGTTTTATAAAAACATTGAAAAATCCGCTCGGTTATGATATTATAATTACTAAAGCAAAAATACATAAGAGGTGAGTAAGTTGGCATATAAAATTGTAAAAAAGGACGTACTTAATCCGCAGATTTTTTTGATGGAGGTAGAGGCTCCGTTAATCGCCAAAAAGGCTGAGCCGGGCCAGTTCATAATACTTCGGATTGACGAGTACGGTGAAAGAGCGCCGTTTACTATCGCGGATTTTGACCGTGAAAAGGGAACGGTTACAATAATTGTGCAGATTGTCGGAAAGACAACAAAAAATCTGGCAAATGTTGAGGAGGGCGAAGCAATTCTCGACTTCGCCGGACCCTTGGGAACTCCTACTCCGTTGGAGGGACTTAAAAAGGTTGCCGTTATAGGAGGCGGTTTGGGTACCGCCATAGCATACCCTCAGGCGAAAAAGCTGCATAGTCTGGGCGCCGAAGTTACTGTAATAACCGGTTTCAGAAATAAAGAACTGATAATTCTTGAGGAGGAGCTTAAAAAGGTTTCAGACAAGCTTATCGTTGCTACCGACGACGGCTCAAACGGTAATAAGGGCTTTGTTACAGATATGCTCCAAAAGGAGATTGAGGCGGGAGAAAGGTTTGACGAGGTTATAGCAATCGGACCGCTTGTAATGATGAAGTTCGTTTGCAAGCTTACCGAGCGGTACAATATCCCGACAACTGTTTCCATGAACCCTGTAATGATTGACGGTACGGGCATGTGCGGAGGCTGCCGTATAATTGTCGGGGGTGAAACAAAGTTCGCGTGCGTGGACGGTCCTGACTTTGACGGTCATAAAATAGACTGGGACGTCGCCATGAAACGCGGCAGAATGTTTAATGATTACGAGGCTAAATCGTGTGAAGAAGGTCGCTGCCGTATCGGCAGAACCAATAAAGCGGAATAAGGGAGGACGAAAATATGCCTAATATGAGAGCGGACAAAAATCCGATGCCGGAACAGTGTCCAAACGTGAGAAATAAAAACTTCCTTGAGGTAACAACGGGCTACACTGAGGAAATGGCGGTGGATGAGGCTAACAGATGTCTTAACTGCAAGCATAAGCCTTGTATGCGGGGCTGCCCGGTAAGCGTAAAGATACCTGAATTTATCGCGTATATCGCCAAGAGCGAGTTTGAAAAAGCGTATCAGAAAATCAAGGAAACAAATGCGTTGCCGGCTGTGTGCGGCAGAGTTTGTCCGCAGGAAAAGCAGTGCGAGTCAAAGTGTGTACGCGGAATAAAGGGCGAGAGCGTCGGAATAGGCAGACTGGAGCGCTTTGTCGCGGACTGGCACATGAAGAATGTCGAGGATAAGATTGAAAAGCCTGCACAAAACGGAAAGAAGGTAGCCGTTGTAGGTTCGGGTCCGTCCGGACTCACAGTGGCGGGCGATTTGGCCAAGCTCGGTTACGCCGTAACGGTTTACGAGGCGTTCCATACGGCGGGCGGGGTACTGATGTACGGTATACCGGAGTTCAGACTTCCCAAGGACATTGTTCAGAAGGAAATTTCCAATCTGAAGGATATGGGCGTTGATATTCAGACAAATGTGATTATCGGCAAGACGCTCACTGTTGACGAGCTTTTGGAGGACATGGGCTTTGACGCGGTATACATAGGTTCGGGAGCCGGACTTCCGCACTTTATGGGAATCGAGGGAGAGAGTCTTAACGGCGTTTACAGCGCTAACGAATTTCTTACACGAATTAATCTGATGAAGGGTTACAAATTTCCCGAGTACGACACGCCTGTTTACGTAGGAAAGAGCGTCGCCGTACTGGGCGGAGGTAATGTAGCAATGGACGCGGCAAGGTCGGCCAAACGTCTTGGCGCGGAGAATGTGTATATAGTTTACAGACGCGGCAGGGAGGAGCTTCCCGCCAGAGCCGAGGAGGTAATGCATGCCGAGGAGGAGGGCGTCGTGTTCAGGTTTCTGCAAAACCCAACAAGGATATTCGGCAATAAGGACGGCTGGGTAACAGGCATGGAGGTTATTAAAATGGAGCTGGGCGAGCCTGACGAGAGCGGCAGACGCAGACCTGTACCCGTTGATGGCAGCGAGGAGATATTGGATGTTGACACGGTTGTTGTGGCCATAGGTCAGACGCCTAACCCGCTAATCCGTCAGACCACTAAGGGATTGGAAACGAACCGCAAGGGCTGTATCATAGCGAGCGAGGAAACAGGCAAGACCTCAAAGGACCGTGTGTATGCCGGCGGCGACGTTGTCACAGGCGCGGCGACGGTAATACTCGCGATGGGCGCGGGCAAGGCTGCCGCGGCGGCGATTGACAAGGAATTAAACGCGTAAAAGCAATAAAAGGCAACGGGTACTCAGCTCGTTGTTTTTTGTAAAAACAGAACGGAGGGAAATAATATGTCAATAACCAAAACCTTTTATGGTAATCTGCCCGCGGGTGATGAAGTATATTGTTACCTTATCGACAACGGTCAGGGACTCAGCGCGGAGATACTCAGTTACGGCGGTATTGTTAAAAATTTATATGTGACTGATAAAAACGGCGTAAAAACCGACGTTGTCCTCGGATGCGGCACGCTTTGCGATTATATGCGTAACGACGGGTACCTTGGCGCGCTTATAGGCAGACACGCAAACAGAATTGCGGGCGGCTCCTTTGAGCTTAACGGAAATACATATCGTGTCAGCGTAAACGAGGGCGCAAACAGCCTTCACGGCGGAAAAAACGGCTTTGATAAAAGAGTATGGAACGTAGAGGAAACGGACGGCGCTGAGCCGTCGCTTACTCTAACGCTTATATCGCCGGACGGCGACGAGGGATTTCCGGGCGCCCTTAGCATAACGGTTACTTACACGCTTACCGCGCAAAACGCGTTGAAAATAAACTACAGAGCCGTGTCGGACGCGGATACCGTCGTAAATATGACAAACCATTCCTATTTTAATCTTGCCGGACACGGGAGCGGTACAATCGACTCGCAGCTTTTGCGGATAAACTCGTCCTTCTATACTCCGAATGACAGGGAATGTATGCCCACGGGCGAGGTGCTTTCGGTAGAGGGAACCCCGTTTGATTTCAGAAAGGCGAAGCCTGTCGGACAGAGTATAAACGCCGATTTTGAGCAAATAAAAATGTTTGGCGGCTATGATCATAATTTTGCGCTTGACGGGCGCGGCTATCGTCTTGCGGCAGCTGCGCGCTGTGAAAATAACGGTATAGAGATGTCGGTTTTTACCGACAAGCCCGCGCTTCAGCTGTATACCTCAAACGGCTTGCCGGAGGGTACGTATAAGGACGGCGCCCGCTACGGCGTACACCAGGCGTTTTGTCTGGAAACGCAATATTTTCCGAACGCTATGAAACACAGTCATTACCCGTCGCCCGTACTGAAAAAGGGCAGTGAATATAATTTTACCACGGAATATAGGTTTTCGGTGAGGTAATTCGCGTACATAAACGGAATATTTTGTAATATTTAGCAATTGACGGAGATGTGCGGTTGTGGTATACTGTTGAGAAAGCATATATAAGCATAAGGGAGGTTTTTATATGTCATACTTGAATATGAGCAGTAATGAACTGGAAAAGGAGCGTGAGAGCGTTCTGTCCGAATATAATAGATTAAAGGCGCTCGGTCTGAAGCTCGATATGTCGAGAGGAAAGCCCAATACGGAACAGCTTGACCTGTCAAAGGGCATGATAAGTGAGTTCAAGGGTGACGACCTTGTCGGGGAGCAGGGGGTGGACTGCCGTAACTACGGCGTACTTGACGGTATAGTCGAGGCTAAGCGGCTGCTGAGCGCAATGATAGAATGTCCTATTGACAATATCATAATTTACGGTAATTCAAGTCTGAATGTAATGTACGACGCAATCTCGCGTTCAATGACGCATGGCGTTATGGGTTCAACCCCATGGACAAAGCTTGACGAGGTTAAGTTCCTGTGTCCTGTTCCGGGATATGACAGACACTTCGCTATAACAGAATTTTTCGGTATAGAGATGATAAACGTACCGCTCAATTCCGACGGACCCGACATGGACATGGTTGAAAGAGCGGTATCGTCAGACCCGGCAATAAAGGGGATCTGGTGCATACCTAAGTACTCAAATCCGACCGGTATTTCATATTCGGACGAAACGGTAAGACGTTTCGCAAGATTAAAGCCCGCCGCGGAGGATTTCAGAATTTACTGGGATAACGCGTACTGTATACATCATCTGTACGAGGACAATCAGGATCACATTCTTGAAATTCTTGAGGAATGTGCGAAAGCGGGAAACCCGGATATGGTGTTCAAATTCTGCTCAACCTCCAAGGTAACGTTCCCGGGTTCCGGTATATCCGCTATTTCAGCGTCAAAAGCAAATCTTGATTTTATTAAAAAACAAATGAGCGTTCAGACCATAGGTCACGACAAGCTAAATCAGCTGCGTCACGCGCGGTTTTTCGGCAACTTTGACGGTATGCTGGAGCATATGAAAAAGCATGCCGCGATTTTAAGACCAAAATTCAAAATTGTGATTGACACGCTTGAAAAAGAGCTTGGAGAGCTTGATATAGCGGCGTGGACAAATCCTAAGGGCGGATATTTTATATCGCTTGACACGCTTGACGGCTGCGCGAAAAGGGTTGTCGAACTGTGCCGGGAGGCGGGAGTCGTTATGACGGGCGCCGGCGCCACATTCCCGTACGGTAAGGATCCGCATGACAGAAATATACGTATTGCGCCAACATACCCGTCCAATGACGAGCTTAGCGAGGCGTGCAGGGTACTTGTAACCTGCGTCAAGCTTGCGAGTCTTGAAAAGCTTCTTGCATGATACGCAAAGGGGCTGCCGAAAAAACAGCTCTAATCAAAAATCTCTTGAAAAATGGCTTTTCAGTCATATAATCAAGAGATTTTCGTCGTCTTTAAGGCTGTTTTCGTGCATTTTATAATTTGAAAATCATTTTGCGGCAGCCCCTTTTATGTACTACATTTTAAATACTGCCTTTACAAAGCCTCTAAGACACTTGGGAACCTTCATAACAACGATTTTCATAACGCATTACCCCTTTCCGCATCACCATTTGAACAGACAGAAATATCCGAACAGAACAAGCAGCGCAAGCTCTATTACAGCAATAATCGCCATAGGCAGAAACGCGCCCGCTATAACGCCCAGACAAAAGGCAAGGCAGGCAAGCCCCGACGCCTTTGAGCAGCCTTTCGTACAGAAATTAAGCATATATCTCACCTCTGTCAGCTTTTACTATATAATATTCATAAGCCTGAAAGATGTGATAAATTATTTATAAATACAATATAATTTTACTTGAAAAAGGCGCGGCGGTATAGTATAATAAAAAAAAGGGGGTATATCTATGCTTAATACAGCAATTATATGGGCAGTAGGGATAATCGCGTTTGTTGTTCTGGAGGCGGTTACGTACCAGCTCGTGAGTATTTGGTTTGCGCTCGGAGCCGCGGGCGGAATGATAGCGTCGGCTCTCGGCGCGCGGTTTTCGGTACAGATGACGGTGTTTATTGCCGTGACGGCAGTTTCTTTGCTGTGTCTCAGGCCGGTTTCCGTAAAATTGCTTAAAAATAAAAAGGAAAGAACAAATGTGGACAGTCTTATTGGCAAGGATGTTTTTATAACGCGCGACATTGACAATATCAAGGGCGTCGGCGAAGGCAGAATAGGCGGTATGACGTGGACGGCGCGAAGCGCCGACAATACTCCGATAAAAGCTAATGTTACCGCGGTAATAGAGAAAGTAGAGGGCGTAAAGCTGATTGTAAAAGAGAAGGGAGAATAATTATGATGGTTGTATTATTTATTTTACTGTTGCTTATACTTGTAATTTTGGTAGCGAATATCAAAATTGTGCCGCAGGCGCACGCTTACATTATTGAGCGTTTCGGCGGCTATCATGCGACATGGGACGTGGGACTTCATTTCAAGGCGCCATTTATCGACCGTGTCGCCAAAAAGGTTAATCTGAAGGAGCATGTGGT